>JAUCGK010000173.1 GCA_030378085.1 Candidatus Parabeggiatoa sp. HSG14 | reverse complement strand
ATGATGTTTGGTTCCACCCGTGTACGGGGGGTTAGAGGGGTATCCCCAAAATCTGTTACAATCAGCAAAATTTCATTTTGCACTACTCTGGTATTCACTTTTGAAGTACAGTGCGTAACATCAGTTATATAATAAAAATAGTAGAGACACACGGCTGTGTGTCTCTACTTGATCATTGAGTATAAATAGTTTAATAATAGGCGAGGAAAAAATGTATTTGGATAAGAGCGTTGATGTTGATAAACTATATAAATCATTAAAAAAAGGTTGTTGGAGTCCAAACCTCTAGGTTTGGCAAATTGATGGGTTGTTGGAGTCCAAAGCTTCAGCTTTGGCAATACTTTCTAACCTAAAGGTTTAGACTTCTGACAAAAAAAGAAATTGATGAAAAAATTAGGAATGTAAATTGAAACTTTAATTCTTATGAAAAAATATACTTTTATTTTGCTGTTAGTTTTACCTATTTGTCTCTATGCAGTAGACAAAAATCCCTCAGAATTTTCTGATATCGAAAAAGAGCAACGTTATCAGGAAATGACAAACGAGTTGCGTTGTGTGGTTTGTCAAAATCAATCAGTAGCGGATTCTAATGCTGAATTGGCTCAAGACGTGCGTAATTTAGTCCGCAATAAAATTAATCAGGGGGAAACGAATCAACAAATCACCGACTTTTTGGTAGAACGTTACGGTGATTTTGTACTCTATGATCCCCCACTAAAACCAAAAACTTATGTGTTGTGGATTGGACCATTAATATTAATATTGGTGGCTTTTATGGCATTATTGTACTTTATTCGCCGTCACGCAAACATGACAGCCGACTCCTCCACACTCACTGATGAAGAACGCAATAAAATCAAGAAAGCACTTGATGAATAAGGAAATATCATAAGGAAAAATTTATGTTAACATTTTGGATAATTATCGTTGTATTAACTGTATTTGCACTCATTTTTGTCATACCGCCTTTTTTTAAAAAAAGTCCATTAATGAGTGATGTTGACCGTAATCGTTTGAATGTGGCTATCTACAAAGAACGGCTTGCAGAATTAGAGCAAGAAGATATCGCGCCTGAGCAATTGGCACTGGCTAAACAAGAGTTGGAGAAAACCTTGGCTCAGGATTTAGACGATGGGGCTACTTTTGCTAATCAACCTCGCGCTCGTTGGGCGAGTGCTATTGTAGCCATTGGGATTCCTGCATTGGCGATTGGTGGATATTGGAAATTAGGTGCGCCGCATTTAATAGTAGAAAAGCCAGCAACAGAAAGTCACGCACAGAAAGAAATAGGGAAAGTCCCCTCTGATTTTGATAAAATGGTTAATAAATTGGCGGATCGTCTGCAACAACAACCGAATGATGAAACCGGTTGGCGTATGTTAGCCCGTTCCTATAAATTTCTTAAACGTTACGAGGAAGCGGCACGCGCTTATAGCAAATTGTTGACACTGGTTGAAGAACCAGAGCCACAATTATTGGCAGATTTTGCCGAAGCATTGGCAATGTCAAATGATGGTCGATTTGCGGGACAACCAACAATATTACTGAAAACTGCTTTAGATTTAGATGCTAACCATCATCAAACACTCTGGTTGTTGGGTTTTGCCGCTGCTGAAAAAAATGATTCTCAAGCCGCAATTACCTATTGGCGACGTTTATTAGTCCAAATACCTTCTAAAGAGAAAGAAATGCGGCAAATGCTAGAAACGCATATTGCCCAGGCACGGCAACAACTGGCTCAACAAGGGATAAAAGAGAAAGAATTCACAACGCCACCTATTACATCGGCTGATGTTGCACTGGACAATAAAACCGTTGTAGCAGCAACTACTGCTGCTGTAAAACTTGAAGTACATGTCAGTTTAGCCCCTACTTTACAACATAAAATAAAGCCTGACGACACCTTGTTTATTTATGCCCGTGCTATGGAGGGAAAACCCATGCCACTAGCCATTGTCAAAAAAGCAGCCAGTGAATTACCCATGACGGTAACGCTAGATGATAGTATGGCGATGATGTCCTCTAAAAAACTCTCAAACTTTAAAGAAGTGGCTGTATTAGCCCGCGTCTCAACAAGTGGATCGGCTATGGTACAATCGGGAGATTTGCAAGGACAAATAAGTCCTGTGGTTTTGGATCTGCAAAAAAAAGTGAAAATCACAATTAATCAAATAATACCGTGATTTATATTAAATACTTCCAAACCTCGAAAGGACTCCGCTAGACAAAATACCTGCATTCGTTTTTTTCTAAGGAAGCAAACATCTTCCAAGGATATTGTTAAAAACACTTTTCCATTCCCCCTTTCCTTTTTAATTAAAGGGAAACAAGGGGAAATTTATAACTCAGATTGAGAGGACTATAGTACAAATGATTGAGATAAAACATAAAGTGACTGGTGACGTTTTATTTAGTGTTTCAGCAGATACATTAGCTGGGGCTGATTTACGAGAAGTAGATTTAGTTGAAGCCGATTTGAGAAATATGGACTTGCGTGGTGCTAACCTCTCTCATGCCGACTTATCTTATGCCAACCTTAAAAACGCCAAATTACAATCTGCAAATTTGATAGGGACACAGCTTGCATTCACTAAACTGATGCGTGCTGATTTAACCAATGCACGGTTAAGTGATGGCACCCCTGCGAGTGCTGCTATTTTATCTGAAGCAGAATTATACCAAGCTAAGCTAGTAGGTGCTGATTTACGTTATACCGATTTACAACAAGCAGATTTATCTCACGCTGAACTCTCAAGAGCTTTTCTCCAAGGGGCAAATCTCCATCGAGCTACTCTCAAGGGGAGTATGTTATGTGGTACTATGTTTGTCGATGCAAATCTGTCAGAAAGCGATTTGCGTTATACCGATTTGTGCGATGCCCATTTAAACAGTGCTAACCTAATGGGGGCTAACCTCGCAGAAGCATTCTTAGAGGGCAATGAAAAAGACAAGCCTGCGACGTTGGCAGGCGCAAATTTAACCCGTGCTATTTTAGTTTGTGCAAGTTTAAGTCGTGTTATACTAAAAGAAGCAAATCTTTTTCAAGCCGATTTACGTAATGCAGATTTGTCACATGCTTTATTAGGCGGGGCACATTTACGTCGTGCTAATGTGGCGGGAACGGATTTTACAGGGGTTGAACTGGCAGCAGTTATTATGGATTTTGCTAACTTCTCCAAAGCCAAAAACGCGGATATTCCATCTTACAAAAGAAATCTACGTTAGACAGAAAAAACAAAGGGAAGTCCAAACCTAAAGGTTTGGATTCCTCTCTTATTTACATAAACTGTAAGATATTAATAGAATTGTTATCTCCTAACAATATATTATAATCAGAAAATATCAAATTTTTTTCACATTTTCCTTTCCCTTAAAAAATGCTACTCTTTAAATACTTTAAGTAACGCAAATGAAACTCGTTAAAAAGAAAAAAGAAAAAGAAAAAGTCAAATTGCCTCCCTGGAAAATTCTCATTGTTGATGATGAACCTGACATTTATACAGTGACTTATGCAGCTTTAAGAGATTTTGAGTTTGCAGGTAAACAATTACAAATGTTTCAAGCAATGTCTGGTATTGAAGCACGAAAAATATTGACTACCGAGCCAGATATAGCGGTGGCCTTTATTGATGTTGTGATGGAAACAGATGATGCTGGATTACGGCTAGTCGATTTTATTCGTAATGAACTCAAATATTCACTTATCCGGTTGATTATTCGCACAGGGCAACCAGGCATGGCTCCCAAAAAAGAAGTGATTGAGCGGTATGATATTGACGACTATAAGGACAAAACCGAACTGACAATTGATAAACTGTACACAACCATACGTATCGCTTTGAAGTCTTACCGCGATCTGACTATCCTTGACATCAATCAAAAGGCGTTGAAAAAAATTCTCAATGCTGCACTTGACTTTTATCATCCTCAATCCCTCAACCAATTTTTCGATGAAGCACTGATCCAAATTATTGACTTATGCAATATAGGTGAACATATATCCACAGTTACGAGTGGCCTTGTGCTAACAGCTAATGATGGCCAAGTAGCGGTTCAATCTGGTATTGGTCGTTTTTCTCAATTTTCTGAGAATCCAGAGATAGAAACTATCACAAAAATTTGTTCAGACCGTATATTGGGTAAAAATTCCAACGAAGCAACTGATGTATTTTTGATTCCACTTAAAACACATAATAATAACCCAATAGGTTTTGTCTATCTGGAAAATACCCAGCATCTTAGCAAAGCAGCTCATGCTTTGATTCAGATTATGGCTAACCAATGTGCCACTGCGTTAGAAAATTTACAGCTTTACCACAAACTTAAAGAGGCTAATCAACAAACATTAGAACTATTAACAATTGCTAAAAAAAATTGTAAGGAGACTGAACAAGCTCATAAAGAAGTAGAATCAGCTAACCGTGCAAAAAGCACTTTTTTAGCTAACATGAGCCATGAACTCCGTACTCCACTCAATAGTATTTTAGGTCATGCCCAACTCCTTAAACGTGATAAAAATTTAGATACTAAGCAACAGAAAGACATTAGTATGATTCAACATAGTGGCAATTATCTACTTACACTGCTTAGTGATATTTTGGAAATTTCCAAAATTGAAACGAGTAAAATTCAGCTCTATCCAAACGATTTTTATTTTCATCAATTTCTTCAAAATATTATTGCTCTCTTTCAAAAATCTGCTGAACAAAAGGGCATTTCGTTTATTTATGAACCTTTGTCACATTTACCATCAATAATTTATGCAGATGAAAAAAGGTTACGGCAAATTCTCATTAACTTGCTCAGTAATGCCGTGAAATTTACTAAAATAGGGGGAGTCACTCTAAAAATTGGTTTACAAAAGCGACAAGATTCAAATTCTAGACTTCATTTAAATACTAAACCTTGCTCTTCAGGTTCGTGCCACTCTATTCTTTTTCAAGTAGAAGACACAGGAATTGGGATAGCTGCTGAAGAGTTAGACAAAATATTTTTACCTTTTCAGCAACAACAAATAGGTGATTTAAAGTATTGTAAAGTTGAAGGTTTGGGCTTGGGATTATCTATCACGAAAAAACTGGTTGAAACGATGGGGGGAACACTGCACGTTGAGAGTACATTAGGACAAAGTAGCCTATTTTGGACAGTGTTGGATTTAGAAGTGTTAGAAGAGGTTAAACCAGGGCAAACCCAAGCCGCCGTTATTACTGGTTTTCAGGGTAAACCCCGCAAAATACTCGTGATTGATGATGAACCGCAAGGCCGAGTCCTCTTAATTAATTTTTTGGCACCTTTAGGTTTTAAACTCATCGAAGCAAGTAATGGTAAAGAAGGCATGGATAAAGCTCACTTATATAGTCCTGATTTGATTATGACAGATTTAATAATGCCGATAATGGATGGCTTTGAATTAACACGTCAAATCAGAAAACGACCAGAAATCTTCGATGGGCCTATTATTGCAATTTCAAGCAACCTCTTAAATGTTACTCGGCAAACGGGTTTAGAGTTAGGGTGTAGTGATTTTATCTCCAGGCCTATTCATATTGATGTATTGTTAAAATTATTACAAAAACATCTAAAATTAACATGGACTTATGATACTGAGCCGTATAATAATTCAACAATAAATAAAGAAGCCAAAAATTACCCTAATACTTTTTCATCAAATACGGAAATCGCTTTAAAAGCTAAACAAGCTGAAAAAGAGATGGAGTTAATAAACCTACCAGCTGAGCAAGCAGCTATTTTGCTTAAGCTAGTCATGATAGGCGATATTACTGGTATTATTGAGCAAGCCGATAATCTAAAGCAAATAGATAAACAATTTGTTCCCATAGCCCACGAGATTGAACAACTAGCTAATAATTTTGATATCGAACAAATTGGTGAACTTCTTGAACCATTTATGAATTAATCCGTTATTTCATGTTCCTGCATATTTTCGGATATACTCAGAACGTTCAAGTTTTCGGATTTAAGACCTGACAGGTTTTAAAAACCAGGTCTGGCTTGTAGCTTGATAATTAGCAACTATCTTGTTTTCAGTCGTTAGCCAATCCAAAAATTTAACGGTTTTAGTGTATTTTCATAACTGATGTTACGCAGATAGCTTCCAAACTGGAGTGCAAAATTTATTTTGCCAATTGGAATGCAAAATTCCTGATTATAACAAATTTTGGGGACACCCCCTACCCCCCACAACCCCCCGTACACAGGGGGAAGTCCCAAAATAGAAAAATTAAAGCAAAGTGTCGAATGATGTTTGGTTCCACCCGTGTACGGGGGGTTAGGGGGGTGTCCCTAAAATTATTTGAAGTACAGTGCGTAACATCAGTTCATAATCCGAAAACCTGAACGTCTGGAGTATATTTCACCTTAAGAAATCCGATTTTTTCTCACTCTCAAAAAATGTTAAAAGATTTCTTGTTGTAAAAAAATCTGTGATACGTAGAGACGCACAGCGTCTCTACTAGATCGTGCGTTTCTACGTATAGCCATTTTTCATGATAAATATTGGATTTATCACATTACAGCAAGAAATAATTTAAAAAAAATAAATTTGAAAAAATCCCCTCCCTCAATAAAAAGGAATTCCTAACATGTTGAATCGTATTATTTTTGACACACGTATTATGGGAGGACGCGCTTGTATTCGTGGTATGCGTATTACCGCCTCCCTCATTATTAACCTTATTGCCAATGGTATGACAACAAAAGAAATTTTACAAGAATATCCCGATTTGGAAATAGAAGACGTTAGTCAGGCATTGCAATATGCTGCTTTTTTGGCAAATGAAGAAATTTATCCTTTAACAGTGGGTAATAGAAGTTTCTAGCAGATATGGGAGTCTCTATGACAACTGTGCAAAAAATCCGTGAATCAGAGTATGATATAATTCACCTTAGAGAAGAAGGATTGCACAAGTTACCTGATTTTGACATTTTAAAAAAAGCTAAACAAGAAAATCGTGTTGTACTAACATTCGACTTAGACTTTGGTGATTTAACAAATCATCAAACACTACCTAGTGTCATTATTTTTCGTTTGCAAAATCACAAACCAATGGCAGTTACTCTTAGACTTTTAACAATTCTCATAGAACATAATGAAGATTTACTACAAGGAGCTATTTTAATTGTGCAAGATAATCGTTACCGAGTGCGACGATTGCCTATTTAAATTGTGAGTTCAACTAAAAAATCATTGATTATAAACAACATTATAAATTTATCAATAATGACTATAGATTTTTATACTCAAAAATTATTCAGTTTTTTACATCTACTATGGCGATTATGCGTCTGGATAATATTTTTGTTTTTTTTGTTCATCTTCGTGATGATTCTGTTGTTTCCTAAACTATCAGAATATCGTGCTGAAATTGAACAGTGGATGGATGGATTTGTAGGGCAGCCGATTATTATTGGTAGTATCACAACATCTTGGGCTAATTGGCAGCCAACTATTGTCTTACGAAAAATGCAAATCTTAGAGGCTGAGACTCAGCAGAATGTCATCGAAATTGCTTATGCTGAAATTGCATTGGATATATGGGCTTCCATTTCTAATACTAAAATTATTACTAATCGTTTTACGGTGAGTGGTCATCAACTCACATTAGCACGAAACAGTGACGGTAGTATTAGGATAGTGGGTTTACCGGGGCATGCATCTACTGGGGGAAATAAAACAGGGCTTTTTTGGTGGTTATTACAACAACCCTCTGTCTCCTTACATGTCACCACGTTGACATGGCTAGAGCCTGAACAAGAACCATTGGCATTTTCTAATCTTCGATTCACGATTGAACAGCAAGACAGTGGCCCTCGAATGACTGGCAGAGTGAACTTACCTCAACAAGCTATCCAAAAAATACAAGCAGAAACATTATCTTTTGAAAGTTGGGTATTTTTGAATAATTCCCCACTGCCAACCGTTAAGGGACAATTTACCTTATCTTCTTTCGTGCCGCTTTTTCAACAAAAGAAAAAACCACAATCGCTTAAAGGCGACTTTTATGCTTCCCAAGAAGTTGATGGTGCTTGGCAAATTGCGATTAAACAGCGTATAGGTAATTCTCTTCAACAACAATGGTTGCCCAATGAGATTCAGGTACGAATCCTTTCCAAAGATAAGGATATAGCCTCTTTTAAAAAAAGAGAGTTGACAAGGACTTTTGAAAAAAATGCGGCGATTTTACAAAAGACATTCCCAAACACAGAAAGTAAAACAGAATCTGGAACGACAAAAAAACAAGAATCAATAATAGATAAAAGCCAAAATCAAGAAGGATTAGAAGTCAGTGGTCATATTGATGTTTTGCCTTTAGATAAACTATTGGATAAGTTGCCCGATTGGATCATTGATACGATTACTCCCGAATTAAGAGAAACAATAATGGCGGTTCAAGGAACACTGCATAATGTTCGTTGGGTATACACGTCTAACAATTGGCAAGTGCAAAGCCATTTTACCGATTTAATCATTCCAGCTAAGGGACAATTGCCCTGTATCAATGGTTTATCAGGATATTTAGAAATTTCACCAAACAAAGGTGTACTTCACTTTGAGCCAAACACTGTCACGCTTAACATGCCTAAACTGTATAGTCATCCACTTTCGTTGAGTCAATTGAAAGGGAGTATTAGTTGGAGACGCACTCAAAATCAGTGGATTTTTACGACTCAAAATTTACAAGCTATTGATAAAGAAATGAAAGTACAGGTGATTGGCAATGTTGATATTCCGCTTATCGGTGGTGTGCCTAACAGCAATCTCACAGTGACACTACATGATGTACAACTTTCTCAGTTACAACAATATATTCCAGACCAACATTTACCCGATTTAACACAGCAATTGGCTGATACACGACTTAAAGGTCTTTTGAATACTGTGATATTTATTCAAGGGCAAGGCAAGCAAACACATTTTAAGTTGAAAGGCGATTTTAAAAATGCCAAATTCCATTGGATAAAATTTAAAACTCAAAACAATAAAAAAGTTGAAATGGAAGTCGATACGCAAGGGTTATCTGGACAATTTGATATTGGTTCAGGAAATTGCTTGCTTCGTCTTGAGAAAGCCAATGTGACATTTAATATACCTCACTTATATAGTCATTCATTATCTTTAACGCGATTGAATGGTAGTATCCATTGGCAACATACTCCCCAAAAATGGCAAGTAAGCATTAAACAATTGCAGGCATTTGACAAAAAAATGAAGTTACAATTTGATGGTCGTATAGATGTTCCTCAACAAGGTATACCTTATAGCGATTTAAAAGTGATGCTTCGCCACGGACAATTGTCTCAGATACAACATTATTTGCCTGATAAAAAATTAAAAAAAGCGGTAGATTGGTTTAAGCAAGCTCAATTGACGGGAGATTTGAGTGAAGCACACGCGCTCATTCGGGGACGAGTGAATACTTTATTTGATAACTATAATAAGCAAAGTCGTTTTCAATTGAAAGGTTATGTTCATAATGCACATATCAACTATGCCCCTGGTTGGCCGGGTATTAATGATATTAAAGCAGAATTAGTCATTCAAAAACGCGCACTGACTATCACAGCCCAACAAGGAAGAATTTTCAACAGCAAAATACAACAGATGGTGGTGACTATTCCTGATTTAATGGCGAAGGAAAAAGTAATCAAACTCAAAGGCAACCTTAAAGGACAAGCAGCTGATGGGTTGCGCTTTGTTCGTCAAAGTCCACTACATAAGCATATTAACCTAAGTATGTTAGAAATGAATGGACATATTGGCTTACAACTGAAATTGGCTATTCCACTTTCCAATAAACCCGGTACAGTGCAAGGACAAATCGCGTTTAAAAACACCACACTCTATGATAAATTATTTGATTTGACGTTGAGAGAGGTTAACGGGAAATTAAATTTTAGCAAGGAAAAGGTTTCTGCAAAGAATTTGCAAGGTAATTATTTTGGTAGCCCCATTACTTTTTCTGTTTCTGTGCTAAGAAATCAACATCCTAAACGTGTTCGTGTGCAATTAGCGGGTGTAGCTGATCAACAATTCTTATCTGAACAACTTGCTAAATTTAACCCGCGACTGGCTCATTTACCCTTACCCAATTATATTAGGGGAAAAACGCATTGGCGTGCTCACTTAGATTTTCCCATTGAACAAGAGGCGAATAACGCTACAAATATTACTTTTGATGCTGATTTAGTGGGAATGAATATCAAGCTCCCTGCACCTTTTGGCAAAATAGCCCAAGAAAAACGCTTGTTAAGCGTAAGTGTGCAATTGCCTGGTAAAGGAAAAATTTCTCAAGAAAGAAATCAAATGAGGACTCGCTTTTCTACCAAAAGGCTAAAACCGCAAAAGGGAGTGAGAAGAGTATCACAAGCGTTAAAGGGCATTTTAGTACAAGTTCGTTATGGTAGCGCACTCGGTGGGGTATTTCATTTTGATAAAACGGGATTGGAACGTGGCACTTTAGTATTAGGAACGTCTTTGGCACAATTACCCAAACAAGCCATTTTAAATATTGAAGGACACATTCCCAGTTTGTCAATAACGGCATGGCTTAATCAATTAAAAGAACTCAATAAGGAATTAACTGGAATAAATAAAAAATCAAGTGGAAATAATTACCAATTTTCTATTCCCATTTTAACAGATGTTTATTTTAACCAGTTAGAATTGTTAGGACAAACATTTACCCATGTTGCATTACAAGCAAAATATGCCAAACAATGGTGGCGAGCAGCGATAACAGGTCATGGTATTGAAGGACAAATCACGTTCAATCAATCTGAACATGCGCCATTACTTGATTTAGGATTTAGGGAATTAACCCTGACTCTCCCACAAGGCGAGACGTTGAAAACGACAGAAAGTCAAACTTCAATAGAAGTATTACCTGATCCACATTATTTACCGCCAGTATCGTTTTATTGTAAAGCATTGCAGATTGGTGATATTCATTTAGGTAATGTCGATTTGCGTACTCAACCTAATCAAGAAGGTTTGGAAATAGCTATAGAAGCCCAAACCAAAGGATTTGATTTAAAAGCAAAAGGACAATGGCGATATGTATTACAACGTCATCAAACCCTTTTACAAGCAACACTTAATAGTGAAAAGGTGGAACAGTTATTGCGACAGTTAGGTTATCAAAACCCACCGATTGTGGGTGGACATAATCAAGCAGTTCTTAATGCTTATTGGCAAGGTGCTCCCTATTCATTAAAGTTGTCAAAAGTGGTAGGAACATTAAGCTTAGTGATTATAGAAGGTCAGATTATTGATGTTGAACCAGGTGCAGTAGGGAGGGTTTTTGGGTTATTTGATGTGTCTGCTTTGCCACAACGGTTAATTTTAGATTTTAACGATGTTTTTTATGAAGGATTTGGCTTTGATGCCATTGCAGGGACTTTTTTTATTAAGGATGGTTATGCCCGTACCGATCATCTCATCTTGCAAGCATCTTCAGCACGAATTGAAATTAGTGGGGAGACCAATTTTGTAGAAAAATTCTATAATCAAACTGTTACAGTATTTCCCCATGTTTCTAACCCATTACCTTTGGCGGGCGCATTAGCTGGTGGTATTGGTGGTGGAATGGTTGCTTTAGTAGCACAACAATTATTGAAAGGAGAACTTGAACAAGTCATCAAGTATCAATATCGTATGACTGGCCCTTGGAAAAAACCGCAAATTATACCATTATCAAGATAAAAATAGAAGAATAAAATAGAAAATTCCTGATTGTAACAGATTTTGGGGACACCCCCTAACCCCCCGTACACAGGGGGAAGTCCCAAAATAGAAAAATTAAAGCAAAGTGTCGAATGATGTTTGGTTCCACCCGTGTACGGGGGGTTAG
>JAUCGK010000172.1 GCA_030378085.1 Candidatus Parabeggiatoa sp. HSG14 | reverse complement strand
GAAGTCCCAAAATAGAAAAATTAAAGCAAAGTGTCAAATGATGTTTGGTTCCACCCGTGTACGGGGGGTTAGGGGGGTGTCCCTAAAATTATTTGAAGTACAGTGCGTAACATCAGTTAAGTATTTAACACTTCTTTTTTTGTTAATCTTTTGAGTTATTTTTGTTAAATTCATTTGGCGATAAACTTTCATTGAGGCAGAAACTACCATTAACTGAACAACGTTTGCAACTTTATATCCTTCAAGAGTCTCAGCCATGATAATAATATCCTCATTGCACCAATACAAGAACCAACATAGATTTATTTAAGCAGTATTTTTTCTGCTTCTGTTGACATACTCCCAGTAGTTCATTGATAAAGCCATACTCGCATTAACGAAATGAGTTTGTCTGTGTCTACAGGTTTAGCCAAATAATCATTCGCACCGGCTTCAATACATTTCGCTTTATCACCCTTCATGGCTTTTGCAGTCAGCGCGATAATAGGCAATTTGCGAAAACGGGGTTGTTGTCTGATTTTCTGCATCGCTTCATAACCATCCATCTCTGGCATCATAATATCCATCAATACTAATGCAATGTCTGGCTGTTCGTCTAACATTTCTAGGGCTTCTTTACCCGTATATCCTGCAATAGCTTCCATATTTTTACCTTCCAGAACCGTCATCAAGGCAAAGGTATTACGGACATCATCATCTACAACCAACACCTTTTTATTTTTCAAAATGGCTTCTTTATCATGCACCATTTGTAGCATTTTCTGTTTGTCTTTGGATAAATGAGATTCTATTTGATGGAGAAATAGAGTGGTTTCGTCTAACAAACGTTCTGGCGATTTTACGGCTTTAACTGTGATATTGACTTCACATTCTTGTAATATGTGTTCCTCTTGTTCAGTTAATTCTCGTTCCGCATAGATAATGACGGGAATTTGAGCTAATTTGTCCGCCTGTTGTAGCTGTTTAAGAAACTGAAGTCCCGTTTTTTGTTCGATATCTACATCAAGGATAATGCACTCAAACAAGGTAGTCTGTAGATGGTGACTAGCATCTATTTGAGTTGTTACCACTTTTAATTGAATGTTTTCTTCTTCAACAAGTGCTTGAATTTTTTGTTGCCGTTGTTCATCATCAACAATTATTAAGAGATTTTTTGGTATTTTTGCGATAAACCGTTCTATTTTTTTGAAAGCTTCGCCAAGTTCACCTATATTGGATGGTTTTAGCAAATAACCGATGGCTCCCATTTTTTTAGCATCCATACTTTGCTCATCAGAAGCTGAGATAAAATGTACCGGAATGTGTCGTGTATTTGGATTATCTTTGAGCCGTTCCATGACTGTCCAACCATCTAATTGGGGTAATCCTATATCAAGAATAATGGCATTGGGTTGGTATTCTTGTGCAAGTTGTAAACCCGTTTTTCCATCTTCAGCAATAAGACATTTAAAGTATTTTTCTCGCGCCAATTCCAGCAATATGTGGGAAAATTTACGATCATCTTCAATAATTAAAAGAGATTTATCAGATGAACTTAAAGTGTTTCTATCATCCGCAATAGGGCTACTATCTAAAGGCTTGATTTCTGAATCAGTAGGAATGAGTACTTTATCGGGAATAGGGTTATCGCCTAATTGTTCGATTCCTGTGGGTTCGCTAGAAGTAGATTTTTTATCAGGAACTAAGTTCCCAAAAGGCTCTATTTCTGTTGAGTCACAGGAAGTAGATGCTTTATTGGGAGTTAAACTATCACCTAAAATTTCAACTTCAATGGAATCATCAGGCGTAGACTTTTTGGCAAAAATTTTTGGTAGATAAAGTGTAAAAGTACTCCCTTTACCCTCTTCACTTTCCAATTTGAGTTCACCACCCAGTAATTGAGCCAATTGACGAGAAATAGATAAACCAAGTCCTGTTCCCCCAAAACGACGACTGGTACTACCATCCGCTTGTTGAAATGCTTCAAATACAACTTTTTGTTTATCTTTGGGAATACCAATACCTGTATCTGTCACACTGATTGCAATAGTTTCTGTTAATTCCGTATGCAGAGTAGAAGCATCTTTACTGCTTAAGGAATGCTGTTGTACTGTCAGTTTAACTTCACCGTTTTGAGTAAATTTGAGGGCATTAGACAACAAATTATTAATGATTTGTTGAAATCGTTGTATATCCGTGTGCAATATTTGAGGTAAATCCTCAGCAACTACGATATTAAAAGTTAATCCTTTACTTTCCGCAACATGTTGGAATTTTTGTTTCAACGTATTTAACCACTCTGTTAACTGCAAGTCTCCAAGATGGATATCAATTTTTCCAGCTTCTACTTTGGATAAATCCAGTATCTCATTAATAAGCATCAATAAATCAGAACCAGCACTGTGAATGGTTTGTGCGTATTCCACCTGTTTTTTATCTAAACTATTTTGCTTATTATTTGCTAATAATTGTGCAAGAATAAGCATACTATTTAAAGGAGTGCGTAATTCATGGGACATATTAGCGAGAAATTCTGATTTATATTTGCTGGAAAGTTCTAATTCTTTCGCTTTGATTTCAATAGCAATTTTCGCTTTTTCCATCTCAGTTTTGTTTTGTTCTAAATCAAGATTTTTTTGTTGAATTTTTGTCTGTTGCCGTTCTAACTCTTGAGTGCGTTCTTCAAGTTCTTCATTGATTTGCCGCAATTCTTCTTGTTGGATTTGTAATTCCTCTGATTGAGTTTGCAGTTCTTCTGATTGGCTTTGTAATTCTTCATTGCTATATTGAAGTTCTTCTTGTTGATTTTCTAACACTTCAGCTTGCTTTTTGCTTTGCTCTAAAAGAGTTTGCATCTGGGTGCGTGATTCGGCAGTATTTATCGCTATTCCAATACTCTGCATGGCTTGAGTGAGAAATGCTTGCTGCGTTTCTAAAAGTGGTTTTAAAAAACCCAATTCAATAACACCCTTAACGACATCCTCATACATGAAGGGTATCGCGAGTAAATGCGGGGGGATTGTTTCATCTAAACCAGAACCAATTGTGAAAGCGAGATATCGCTTTTCCAAAGCTGCTTGTCCAACAATGCCTTCACTAAATCGAAAAGCAATAGCTATGTTTTTATGTTGGTTCTGCGTATAATTCGCTAACATTTTTAGGTGATAAGTCTGGTTATGGCGATTCATTTCTTCAACTGAATAAAATATGCCAACCTGTGCATCAAGTCGGGTAGCAAGACAAGCAACTATATTCTTAGCCAGCGTCATAATGTCTTGTTCACCGCTCATTTGTTCACTCAATTGTGCTTGTCCCGTTTTAAGCCAATCTTGCGTGGCATTTTGAGTTGTAGCTTCTGCTAACGTTGTTGCCGCTATAGTTAAGGCATCTTTAATCTGAATAAAATCCCCAAAATATTTGGCTTGTGGTATAATATCTTTCTCTCCTTTGACCAATTTTTGAGACATTTGAACAATATCCTTAATGAGACATCGTAGGTTTGACAATACTTTTTCTAATGCATTACCGATTTGAACAAAATCTCCTTGATATTGTGCTTGAGAGGTAATATCCAATTTGCCAATCATTAATCCTTGTGAAATGATTATAATATTATCAATGACTTGTCGCTGATTGGATAATACCGTTTCTAGGGATTTTTTGACTTGAATAAAATCACCCTTGTATTCAGCTGTGGGTATGACATTTAACTTGCCATTTGCTAACCCTTGGGAAACTTTAACGATGTCTTCTATGACTAATCGCAAATCGGACAAAGCAGTTTCCAACGCAATTTTAATTGAAATGAAATCTCCTTGATATTGAACCTGAGATGTTACATTCAATTGACCTGCGACTAATCCTTGGGAAATATGGGTGATATCTTTAATAATTTGTTGAAAGTAAGAGGTTAAGGTTTCAAATGCTCGTCCTATGTCTCCTATTTCATCTTTACGGTTAGTTATTTTTTTTATGTTATAAATGTTAATGTTTGTGATTTTTTTTGAATCTAAATTTCCTAAAGCTAATTGTTGGGCTGCACGAGTGAAATATATCAAAGGATGAATGATAGTATATGAAAACCACCAAGCAATTCCCAACGCGATAATCGTGAGAACTAAACTAGAAACCAGCAATAGCCAACGCATATCTGTAATAGCTACTTGAGCACTTTCATTTGAATAATCAGCAAATTGACGATTGACTTTCACAAGTGAATCAAAAGTGGATTCCATTTGTGCTAAGTCATTTTTCAATGCTTTAGAATTGACAGGCTCGCCAGAAAGTAAGGCATCACGTTTAGGAACGTAAACATCATAAACCGTGTGAAAATTTTTAAGTGTGTCAGCTTCTATTTTTTGTAGATGTTGTTTACCAAGTTTAGCCAATACAGCGGTAAATTCAGGACTTAGCGTAGTCAACCACTCAGATTCATATCGCGCAATAAAATCGGTCATCATTTTATTTTCAGTACGAATCAATTCAGCAAGAGTATTACGCTTATCAGACGACAAATCAGGGCGAGTCAATTCTAGCAAATTGGCACTCAATTTTTCACGATGCAAATTGCCTTTATCAACGTCTAGTAAAGGGATGAGCATAAACCCATAAAGATTATCATACTCGTATTTCAATGTATTTGTTTTATTCAGTATGATGCCAGCAATAATTATGATAGCAACTGGGATCATCAATGCTAAAAGTGTGAACTTCCAAAATAGTTTAAGATTACGAATCACTCTAATATTCTCCTTTTAAGTCAAAGACCTGCCAGGTTTTTAAAACCAGGTAGGTCTGAATCCTACTCCCAATGACGGTTTGGTTCTTCGGGTACTTTATATTCAGTGGCATCTGATATAAGGTTGTGAAGAGAAACAATTAAGTCATCTTGATTTAAAGTGTCTTTCTTAAAAACGGTTTCTACTTGCAAATTCAACTGTGCTTCTTGTTCTGCTGAAAGTATTTCAGCTGTCAATATAATAACAGGTATAGAACACCAGTTTTCGTTTTCTTGTAAATGAGTTAGAAATTTAAACCCATTCATGACTGGCATATTCAAATCAAGCATAATCAATGATGGTTTTTTATCATCAAGGTGATCAAGGGCAACTTGTCCATTCTCTGCTTGAAAAACGCGCCAACCTTGAGACTCCAAAATCATTGATGTCCCTTCGCGAAAAATTTCTTCATCGTCTACAATCATCACCAAGTTGGTAGAATCATCTCCAACATGGTATTTTTCTAAAATAGCTGCTAATTGTCTTGGCTTAATCGCTTTATCAATATGTTCTTTTGCACCCATTGCATATCCCTTTTCTTTATCTTTTTCCATGGAAATGATAATCATTGGGATATTTGTCATCAGAGAATCATTTTTCAAAGTAGAAAGTATCTCCCATCCTGCCATATTAGACATCTGAGTACTAACAATAATAGCATCAGGACGAAGTTTATAAGCGAGATTAATTCCCTCATCCTTATTTGTTGCCACTGCGACAGCATAACCGAGTTTACTTAATTTCTCTTTGAGTGACTGACGTATAATAGCATCATCATCAATAATTAAGACTATGCCATCACCTTCTACTTCTAATAGAGAAGATTCCGGTTCTGTTGGCGGGCTTACAATTGGTGTCACTTTCGCTTGTACTGGTAAAGATAGGGTGAATGTGCTACCTTTTCCAAATTCACTTTCTACCTTAATAGTTCCCCCCATCATTTCGCTAAATTGCTTGGTGATGGCGAGGCCTAAGCCTGTACCTCCGTAGCGGCGTGTGGTAGAAGTATCTGCCTGAGTAAATGGTTGAAACAGTTTTTGTTGTTGTTCATCACTCATACCTATACCATTATCTGCTACACACAAAGTGATCCATTCGCCATCTTCCTTAGTTTTGCGATCAATTGTAAGATTGATGATACCCTGTTCAGTGAATTTAGCAGCATTACTGATGAGATTTAAAAGCATTTGACGTAATTTAGTCAAATCTGTTTTCATTTCTCCCAAGACATCGGGGGATTTTATTTTTAAAACATTGGTCTTTTTTTCCACCAAGGGTTGAACAGTATTGACAACCTCGTCGAGAAGAATTTCAAGATCAACACTTTCAATAAACAAATCCATTTTACCGGCTTCAATTTTAGATAAATCAAGGACATCATTAATCAATCCTAGTAAATGTTTACCTGCCGAATGAATTTTTTGTAAATCAGGAACAAACTCATTTGGTTCTAATTCTTCGGCTTCTTCCTTTAACATTTCGCTATAACCAATAATAGCATTTAAGGGAGTACGCAGTTCATGGCTCATATTCGCCATAAATTGACTTTTAGCGAGATTGGCGGCTTCCGATGCTTCAGAAACTTCTTGCAATGCTTTTTCTATTTGCTGACGTTCAACAATTTCTTGTTTGAGTGCCAACTCTATTTGTTGACGTTCAGTAATCTCTTGTTTGAGTGTTCTTTCTATCTTCTGACGTTCAGTGATTTCTTGCTTCAGCGATTTATTAGCTCCTAACAATTCAGCTGTGCGTTCCTCTACCCTGTTCTCCAAATTAATTTTATGTAGTCGATCTTGTTCAATAAAACGCAAATAAGATTTGATCCGAGTAATTAATTGAGTAGTATCAATTGGCTTCATGAGATAATCAGCAGCACCAATTGCAAAACCTTTTTGCTGAAATTCTTCTGTTTTATAAGCAGCTGTTAGAAAAACAATAGGAATATGTTGTGTTTTTGGTCGTGAACGGATGGCTTGTGCAGTTTCAAAACCATCCATGTCCGGCATTTGTACATCAAGGATGATTAAATCAACAGTTTGTTTGCTAATAATTTTTAAAGCTGCTAATCCTGAGTCGGCTTCCTCAATCTGAACATCAAGATATTCCTTAATCAATGTGCGTAAAGTAAAGAGATTGTTTTTATTGTCATCAACAATCAGTAGTGTTATTGGTTTAGTATTTAACATAATTTCCATTTATCGATATAACCATACCCGCATCAGCGAAAGTAATTTATCGGTGTCGATAGGTTTAGGTAAATAATCGTTAGCACCTGCGTCAATGCATTTACCCTTGTCTCCCTTCATTGCTTTTGCTGTCAAAGCAATGATGGGTAATTTGCGAAAATTTTTATTCTTTCTCACTCTTTTCATTGCTTCATAGCCATCCATCTCAGGCATCATAATATCCATTAAAATAATGGCGATATCTTCATTTCTCTCTAACAAATTGAGTGCTTCTTGACCATTGCTTGCACTGATAACGTCCATCTCTTTGTCCTCCAGAAGTGTTACCAAAACAAACAAATTTCGTATATCATCATCTACAATCAATACTTTTTTATGGGCAAGAATAGTTTCTTTATCATGCACCATTCGTAGCATACTTCGCTGTTCCCAAGGCAAATTAGCATCTATTTTATGAAGAAGTAAAGTGGCTTCGTCTAATAAACGTTCAGATGAATTCACCGATTTAATCGTAAGGTTCTCTGCACATTGCAATAATAACGCTTCTTCGGATGAGGTTAAATCGCGTTCTGTGTAAATAATAACTGGGGTTTGACACTGTTCTTTTTCTTTTTTCATTTGTTCAACCAGTTTAATACCAGAACCTTGTTCTATATCCATATCAAGAATAATACAATCAAATTCTGTCGTTTTAAGATGTTGGATTGCAGCATTTTTAGTGATGGCTATAGTTGCATGAACACCACCAAGTAATGTTAAGATATTTTGTTGATGGGGCTGGTTGTCGGTAATGACTAACAATGTTTTGAGGGGTTTAATAAATTGTTCTATCTTTTTAAAAGCTTCCCCAAGTTGTTCTGTATTAGCAGGTTTATGCAAATAACCAATTGCTCCCTTCTTTTTAGCTTCTGAACTGAGATCAGAACCAGAAATAAAATGGACTGGAATATCTTGTGTATGTAGGTTGTCTTTAAATTGATCCATGAGCGTCAAGCCATCAATCTTGGGTAAACCAATATCAAGAACAATAGCAGTAGGTTGTTTTTCTTCTGCCATTTGTAAGCCGGTTTCTCCATCTTCTGCTACAAAACATTTAAAGCCTTTTTCTTCTGCCAATTCCATGAGGATTTTTGAAAATTGAAAATCATCTTCAATAATCAAAATGGATTTTTCAGAAGCCTCATAAATAGGAATATTGTCTAATACAATATCATCACTGGCTGGAAGCAACGTTTCAAGGACGTTATTGGACTCGACTTTTTGTGGTATCAATGCTGATATGTCATTGTTTAAAGGCTTAATGTCGGTTTTTTGTTGCATTTGAGTTTCTGCAATGCTATTATCCAAAGAATCAATTTCTTCCTGATGAAGAATAGATGTTTCAGTGAGATTATCGCTTGATTTTATTGTTGTTTGGGGAATCGACACTTTAATGGATGAAGAAATCGTTTCGGGTAAATAAAGGGTAAAGGTACTGCCCTCACCTTCTACACTGTGTAATTCAATTTCTCCACCAATAAGTCGAGCAAACTGGCGAGAAATAGATAAGCCAAGCCCCGTACCTCCATAGTTTCTACTGGTAGAACCATCAACTTGTTGAAAGGCTTCAAAAATAACTTTTTGTTTATCGGTGGGAATACCAATCCCTGTATCAGCCACGCTTATTGCAATGATTTTAGTATCTGCAAACAAATTTTCATTGTCTTGCTGTTGTAAAACAGAAGAATTATCTGAATGCTGTACTGTTAATTGGATTTTTCCTTGGCTAGTGAACTTTAAGGCATTTGATAATAGATTATTGAGAATTTGTTTAAGACGTTGTTCATCTGTATGCAAATAGGTAACGTCATCTACTATCTTAATGCTGAAATCCACTCCTTTGTCCTCTGCAATGTGGCGGAATTTTTGTTCTATCGTTTTTATTAAATCTGTTGCTGATACCTCTTCAAAGTGAGCTTCCATTTTGCCCGCTTCAACTTTTGATAAATCAAGAATTTCATTGATGAGAGTAAGCAATTCTGAACCTGCACTATTCATAGTTTGTGCGTATTCCACTTGTTTATCACTCAAATGGCCATCTTTATTATCTGCTAACAATTGCGAAAGGATGAGCAAACTATTCAAAGGGGTACGCAATTCATGGGACATGTTGGCAAGAAATTCAGATTTATATTTGTTCGTCAATTCTAATTCTTTCGCTTTAGCTTCAACAGCGACTTTTGCTTCTTCCATGTCGACTTGGGTTTGTTTTAGCTTGATATTTTTTTGTTGAATATCTGCTTTTTGCCGTTCTAGTTCCCTTGTTCGTTCTTCAAGTTCTTCATTAGATTGACGCAATTCTTCTTCTTTGGTTTGTAATTCTTCGGCTTGCACTTGCAGTTCTTCAGATTGGCTTTGTAATTCTTCATTAGTTTCTTGAAGTTCGGATTGTTTACGGTGCAATGTTTCTGATTGTTCTTGTAATGCATCGGTTTGTTTTTGACTACGATGCAACAGTTCTTGCATCCTGGTACGTGATTCAGCTGTGTTCACCGCTATCCCAATATTCGGCATCACTTGCTCTAAAAATTCTTGGTGAAGGGGACTTGGTGTTTCAGAAAAACCAATTTCAATGACACCTTTTACTGTATTTTCATATAAAACAGGTATCAATAAAATATGTTTAGGTAAAGCATTTGCCAGCACAGAGCGGATAATGGGAATACATTCTTCTGGTTTTGGGTTAAAAGAAATCGTTCTTTGTTCTAAAGCTGCTTGTCCGACTAATCCTTGACCCATTGAAAATTCCTCAGGTCGATTGACATTTCCATAACCATAATTAGCAATCAGTTTTAGATAAGCATTTTGGCTAGGTTTTTCCAGTAGATAAAATAATCCGACAAGGGCTTTTGTATTATAAGTTGCCAAGAAAGTAATAATATTTTTAGCCAGTGTCATAATTTCATGTTCACCACTTATTAAATCATTTAATTGTGTTTGTCCCGTTTTGAGCCAATCTTGTGTGGCATTTTTTTTCGTTGCTTTTGCCAATTTAGTTGTTGCTGTTTCTAAAGCATTTTTAATTTGCTCAAAATCTCCTTGATATTCAGCAGTAGGTGTAATCTGCAACTCACCCGTTGCTAATCCCTGAGAAACTCTGACAATATCTTTTGTCACAACACGTAAATTAGCTAAAGCTTCTTCCAAAGCACTTTTTATTTCAATTAAATTTCCTGTATATTCTGCTTGTGGTGTGACACCAAGATTACCTGTTGCCAAACCTTGAGAGACTTGAACAATATCCTCAAGGATTGCTTTGAATTCAATGTTCTGGAGTTCTAAAGTGTCGAAAGATGCTTTTAATTGATCTGCCATGATTTGAAACGATTGTGCCAGTTGCCCTAATTCGTCAGAACGTTCTATAGGCAGAGTTTGCATAATAGAACGCCCCTCTTTATCAGTTATCGTTTCAATACAAAAATTACCTGTTGCAAGTTGCCTTGTTGCCAAAATAAATTCATGCAGTGGTTTAGCGACTTGATTACGCCAAACAAAAAATAAAATCAGGATCGCAATTAACAGAGAAATAATCGCTAAAATCATAATAAAACGGGAGGTTTTAAAAGCCAGCGTTGATAATAGAGATTTAGGATAAACAGTCACAAAATACCAATGTGGTCCTTCGAGTTGAGTGATTGCAAGATATTCATTGTCAACTATGTTTTCAATAATAGTCTGATTTAAACCCGCTTTTTTAACCAATTCAAGAATACGGATTAGGTGTTGATCACCGGATTTAAAAATATCAAAATATCCTTCTTTTTCTTGAATTTCTATCATTTTATTTGGGTGTGCAATCAAACGACCATCGTGTCGTAAAATAAGATTATAAGCCCCTTCAAATGTATTATGGATAGTCCGATCCATCAATTCATTGAGAATAATATCATTACCAATGGTTGCAATATGCTTACCTTTATCATCGTCAATGGGCGTTTCCACAGATACCATCCAAAGTTCAACAACATGATCAAAATAAAGTCCTGTCCAAGCCTGTCTCCGTTCTGGATTATGTTTTTTATCAGAAACGTAGAAATATTCTTCGGTTTGGATATTAAGATCGGCGGGTGCTGTTAGTCCCCACGGTTCACCAGGCCAATAATTAACAACCATATTTTCGGGTGCTAAAAAGTAGGTATCTACAAAACGATTACGCCAGGCAGGGCCATAACTCATTAATAAATCATAAAAAATCATGACGCGCCGACGAATATCTGCATTAATATCTGTTTGTTTACCAATAAAAATACCGGGGTAAAGGATCGTATCAAAATCGTGTGAAGATTGATCCTTAGGACGATTGCGAGTTGTACCATCAGACCATTTAACAAAAAATTGTTCAAAGCGTTTTAGTGGATCATGATCACCTAACTCTTGTAATCGGCGAGAAAATTCTTCTTTAAGGACTAGATGATTATCTTGAGCCAAGTTAAAGATATTACTTTCTCGTTGTCCTCTTTCAATAACGTATCTTTCAAGCTCTTTTAGTGTTTGTGATTTTAAAACAGAGACTAAATGCCAATAGCCAATTCCTGTCGCTAAAATAATAACTATTGTTATTCTTATGCCCATTTGCATGAGCATTTTACGAGTGAGCGATCCTTGTGATTTCGATGATGACATTTTATTAAAGTTTTCCTATTTTTTAGGTAACTTGGCAATGTCACATTAATCCAAAATAAATTTTGGACTCTAAGATTGGAAAAAGCGAGATTTACGCTTTAATTGAAATGTGACATTATCAAGGTTAGGAATAGAGGATTTAATAACTTCCAAAACTTGAATGTTCAAACCTGCTAGGTTTTTAAAACTTGGCAGGTTTAATTTCGGGTTTTATTAAATCCTCATTCCTTAGTAATTTTTATATCATTTTTTTTGATACAGCAAAAGAATA
>JAUCGK010000434.1 GCA_030378085.1 Candidatus Parabeggiatoa sp. HSG14 | reverse complement strand
TTCAACGGATATTTTTGGACATTTCAGACCGTGAAATATATGCTATATAAATCAACTGCTTACAAACTGCGCGATTTGTCCTTTATAATCAAACAGTTGCTGGCCACGCAAATTACCAGAGAGCCAATCAATTTATATGAGCCGATTAAGACAAAAGCTATTCAATTGCGCCGTCAACACACACTTAAATTACCTGATGCCATTATTGTGGCAACCGCCTTGACGTTAAATATGCCGCTGCTCAGTAATGATTTGCGTCTGAACCGTATCTCTGATTTAGAGTGTAGGCAATTAAAAATGCTTGATTTACCAACAAGTTGAACATAAGGTAACTCGCAATAAATAATCTACCCGCTATTCTCCCCTTGAGGTTGTATGGTCATACAGTATTTTGGTAGCGATATATCTCTGTCTACCCTCTGGGTAATGGCTTTAAATATCTTTTTACCCACCACCACGCCTTTTTGGTAAACAGTTTCCAGCAGTTTTACCACCGGATGGATACCCTTCCATGTCATGGTTTTCGCCCATTCCACGGTAGTTTCAACGGAGTTTAAGAGAGTTCCACTCCAATGGTTTTCAAGTCTCCCCCAACTGCGTTCAATAGGATTATATTTGCTGTGATACGGCGGGTAATAAGCGAGCACTATTTCAAGATCATTCTTGTCCGCAAATTCGACCATGCGCTTCATGAACTGGGTTCTATGACTAGAATTTTGTGGTCCGTTATCTAAATTGATGACTAACTGCTTAATGTGACTATAGTGCTCTTTATTGTCATTCCACCATTGTTCAAGGCAATCAACAATGAAATCGCTAGTTTCAAACGAGGTACCAAAGATAATAGTAAGCAAACCGGTCATCACGTCCAAAATACCGAAAGGAACCAATTTGGGTTTAATTCCCATGTCATGGTCGGCGGCTTGCACAGGCTTTTGACATCTTGATGTACCACCACGAGAGGAATCACACAAATCAACTTTGGCTTTGGTATCAATGGATATTCGCAAAGAATCTTTGCACATGTCCGAATCTTGGTTAATTATATGAAGGTTGTTGAAAATAGCATTGGTTTCCTTAATTTTTTTGATGGGTTTTGCTTTTTGTACCCTGCGAAGACGATAACCCAAGCGGTTCAGTATATTGCCAATCGTTTTTTCACAAGGCAAATTTTCATCGAACCAACCTTTTTTTGTTATTAGAGCGGAACGCATGGCTTTGGCAGTAATGCGCGTATATTTAAATGCTGTTTGAAACTTCGGGTCAGTTTGGCTTTCAGGATCGGCTAAACTACGAATATCGTTTTCTAATTGTTGATTTTGGACTGAAGTCTTTTTATTGCCACGTGCCTTGAAATTATCTAGGCATGTAACTCCGGTACGTAATTCATGTAATCCCAATGCGACAGTCTCTCGTGCCCAACCAAAAATTCTTTCTGTCAACCGTACTCTTGAATCTAAATAATCTATTGCTACCTGTGCTTGAAACGCTCTTCTTTTGAAACCCGTTAATTTTTTCGCGGCATCTTTAATGGTCGCAATATGTTGTTCTGATAATGTTATCATAATTTTGAGCTTTTATAAATGGATAAGATTTTTGACAGTGTATAATTAAATGAAAACAAATTCAAGTTTTTTGGGGGTGTTATTTTTTGCGAGTTACCTTACACCTTATCAACAAAAAATGGATAAAAAAAGGGTACTTATAGCAATTCAACAACTTTACACTGAAATTAATACGTAATACTCGATATCAAGTTTTTAAAAGATTGATGATTATTAAGCGAAAGACGCAAGCATTGCGTCTCTACCAAATTTCATCTATATGTAGAGACGCGATACTCGCGTCTCCAATGCTCGCGTCTCCGACAAGTTTTTAAAAGATTTCCGAAACCGACTGATTTCAAAGCGAAACTTTGTACCAAACCTGACAGGTTTTAGAAACCTGTCAGGTTTTTTGAAGTTATTTTTATGAATGTCTATAGTAATGTCTCCCAATCGGTTTTTTCCCATTTTTCTTCTAATTGCTCTAATTCCTCTATTAACTGAGTAACCAAATCTTCTAATTGTGTTAAGTTACTTTCGCTCGCAGCAGTTTCAGCAAAAAAAGCTATTTCACCTAATCGTAATGCACCCACACTACGCGCACTTCCTTTTAGAGAATGTGCTAAGCGTTCCATTTCCTTTTGATTACCCTCTTGCAAAGCAATTTGTAGTTTTTCTATTTGTTGGGGTGTATCTTGAGAAAATTTGTCAATAATTTTTTTCAAAATATTCAGATTACCAATTGCTATTCGCTTAGCTTGTCCTATATCAAAAGTGAGCAAATCCTCAGGAGGTGTTTCACCTTCTAACTTTTCACTTTCTTCTGTGAAAGATTGTGGCTGTAATGGCTGCGGAGAGATTTTTTTAGTTGTTGGTGACGCTTTTTTTGTTTTTTCCTTTTTTGAAGGAGAAGACGCTTTGGATGATATAGCTTTTTTCTTTCCCCTTTTTTTCTTTACTGAAGGAGAAATATTGGTGGTTTCAATGTCTTTAACAGTATTTGTTGACTTAACCTCATTTTTAGTTGACATATAAGTTTTTATCATAATACGCAAACGTTCTAATGACACTGGTTTACCTACACAATCATTCATACCAATTTCAATATAGCGTTTCACTTCATTTGGTTGACTGTTAGCAGTAACTGCAATAATCGGCGTGTGTCTATTTTTACCTGTTTGGCGTATTAATTTTGTCGCTTGTATTCCATCCATCACAGGCATACGAATATCCATCAAAATCAAGTCATAGTCTTTATCAGCACATATTTTTACTGCTTGTTTACCATTTTCTACAATTTCTACAGTACATTCTAATGTTTCAAGCATGTTTGTAATAACCAAACGGTTGACCTCATTATCTTCTGCTAATAAAATCTTTTTATCTATTTTTGGTTGTTTTACTCCCGTTGTTTCTTTGAGGAAATTTTTGGGCTGCGATGAAGTAAACATCGGTTTCGAGTTTAACTGAATTTTTTCACCTTTTATTTTAGCCAATTCATTTTTGTCTTTTTTCAACGAAAATTGAGAGTTATAAGAGGGTATTTCCCCCAAACTTGATGGTTGAATAACATTTGTCTGATAAGAAGGACAATATTTTTTAAGAACATCGAAAATACGTTCTAAACTAATAGGCTTTGCAATATAGTCATCCATTCCAGCCGCTAAACAATGTTCCGCATCACCTTGCATCGCATTCGCGGTCATAGCAACAATAACATGATGCTGATTAGATCCCGTTTCGCGCTTACGAATAAGTTGCGTGGCTTCAAAACCATCTAATTCTGGCATTTGTATATCCATGAAAATCACCGCAAAACGATGTTCTTCAAGTATTTTTAAGGCTTCAAGACCATTCACAGCTTGAGTCACATAGCAGCCCAGTTGTTCTAACATACTCACAGCAACCATGCGATTAACATCGTTATCTTCAACAAGCAACACAGGCGTATTTGGATAAATTTTCCTATGACGTTTGAACTGAAATTTATTCACATGTTCCATCGTGATAAAATTCAATGCTTGATGCGGATTATCAAAAGACGCTTTGAGAAATAATAACGTTTTTTGTAATTGGTGTTGTGGTAATGGTTTGATTAAATGTGCTGAAAAACCGACTTGTTGTAATTGAGTGCTTTCTTGTTGATAGCCCGCTGATGATAGCATGATCAATATTGTATTTTTAAGTTTACGTTCCTTTTTAATAAGTTTTCCTAGTTCTTCTCCATCTGTGATTGGCATAAAATAATCAATGATAGCTAACCAATAAGGATCATTTTGTTTTTGGGCTTCACGTAAAGCCATCATAGCTGTTTTCGCACTATCGACAGCTTGAGTACGGATTTTCATACCTTCCAATTGTTCTACTAAAATTCTTTGGTTTACCCGATTATCGTCAACAATCAAAATTCTCGTTTTTTGCAAAGGCTGTAAATTTTGGTTTTCCTCTGGTTGAAAGTCTGAAATTTCTTTATGAATATCATCATCATAAATTTCTGCAAGCGGTAATGAAAGTGTAAAAGTAAACGTTGAACCTTTGTTCAACTCACTCACCACACCAATTTCACCATTCATCATCTTAACGAGTTGTTGGCTTATTGCTAATCCAAGTCCCGTTCCCCCAAATTGTCTGGTTGTTGAAGCATCTGCTTGAGTAAATTCATCAAATATGGTTTCTAATTTTTCAGACGGAATACCTATTCCTGTATCTTCGATTTTAAATATCATGCAAGTCGACTCAAAAGTTTGTACTTGACAGTCAACATCAATAAAAACATGGCCTTTACTGGTAAATTTGATAGCATTACCAGCAAGATTCGTGATAATTTGTCGAATTCTGCCAGCATCGCCCACAAAATGGCGCGGAGCATCTGGAGCATAGCGTACTATGAGTTCATACCCTTTCAATTCAGCCGCCATAGCAAGCAAGCGAGCAACTTCTAAAACAGCCGCTTCTAAATCAAATACTGTACATTCCAAAGTCAGTTTTCCTGCTTCTATTTTGGAAAAATCCAGTATATCATTAATAATCGTTTGCAAAGCATCGGTTGATTGGTGAATGACGACAGCATATTCACGTTGTTGAGACGTAAGTTCTGTGTTGAGTAATAATTCGGTCATACCAACAACCCCATTCATCGGGGTACGAATTTCATGGCTCATATTCGCTAAAAATTCGCTTTTAGCACGGGTAGCGGCTTCCGCGGCTTCTTTAGCGCGGCGTAATTCGGCTTCTGTTTGTTTACGTTCAGTAATATCACGCCCTACAATTTGATATTCAACTAATTTACCTTTTTCATTAAACACAGCACGCCCTACCCAATGCTGCCAGTGCTCTTTACCATTTAAAATCGACGAATGTTCTGTTTCAATCACCGGTGTTTTTCGATTAAGTGAATCCATCATTTGTGTGATGATCACTTGCATATCATTGGAAATTAATGGCGTAAAAAAATGTCCAATTAATTCCGCCTCGGTTGTATTAAAATAGCGGCAATAGGCTTCATTGACAAAGCTAAGACGACCGTCTGGTAAATATCGACAAATCAACTCAGTTTGGTCTTGTACAATAGCACGATAACGATGTTCATTGATTTTTAGGGCCTCTTCAGTGCGTTTACGAGCAGTAATATCGGTAGCAATTTGTAGGCGTACTAACCGTCCATCAACCCAGCGAATAGCACGATCATGGGTTAAATACCATTTACCGGTCCCTTTATCTTGTATTTCAGAAGTATAAACCCCAGTTGGTTCCCCTTTATCATTTAATAATTGAGAATTACTACATTGACTACAAGGCTGGTTTTGTTCCTTATGCAATGTTTTCCAGCAAAGTTGTCCACTTACAATTTCTCCAAAGGCATTTTGTCCGTATTTATTCACATAAAGAAGTTCATAGGTTTGCATATCAGCCACATAAACGAGCGAGCCAAGGCTATCTAAGATAGTTAATAAACGTTCATGGGCATCTTTAAGAGCCACTTCATTTTGTTTGATATCAGTAATGTCACGGATAATTGCATAAATTTTTTGTTGTTCTACAAGCGGATAAGCATTCCAAGAAAACCAACGATAGGAATTATCTTGACAACGATAGCGATTTTCAAAACTTTGTACTGAATGACCTTGTAAAAGCCTTTCAAAAACGCTATGAGTTGCTTGCCAATCATCAGGATGCACAAAAGTTAAAAAGGCTTCAGTTAATAAGTATTCACGGCGATGACTTAAAGTATATTCCCAAGCCGCATTGAGTTGTTTAAAATAGCCGTCAAAACCGATAATGCATTGCATATCCACTGAAAAATTAAATAGACGATCACGTTCTTCTTCTATCTGTTTTCTTTCCGTGATATCCATAATAATGCTAATAATAGCTTCTAAACCACTTTTCCTATTATGAAAGGCAGAGGAAGAGAGATCACCCCACAAAATTTTTCCATTTTTATGGATAAAGCGAATTTCTGTGCGAAAGTGATCAATATGACCACGTTCAATATCTCGCATAAGCGTTTCAAGAGCTGGCTCATCATGCGGATGGCAAAGCTCAATATTTTTTTTAAGACGCATTTCTTTGGCTGAATAACCCAACATGTCTAGCCATTTTGTATTGAACTGTATATAGTTGTCTTCTGAATTAATGAGAGTAATAGCGACTGCCGCACTATTGAAGATAGTCCGAAAACGTTTTTCGCTTAAAGCCAAAGCGTCTTCCATTTGTTTACGTTCGGTAATATCTGTAAAAGTGGAAACAACGGCATAAGGTTGTTTTTGAGGCTTATCATGCCATAGAGGCTGAGAATTGATTGATAACCAGATAAGATTTTCATTTGATATCTTAATGCCTAGTACAACATTTGAACAAGGTTGTCCAGTGCGTAAAGTTATTTGGGCAGGTAGTTCTTCTTTTGGAAATGGTGTACCATCTTCATAAATAATTTGAAACGAAGAATCAATAGCAGTTAAACTAATGGCTTGATCAGCTTTAATCCCTAAAATACGTTGAACACTGGCATTACAAGCAGCTACTCGTCCATCAGCATATTCTAGTACCACGCCCTCTTGCAAAGCAGATACCACCTCATTATAACGTGTTTCATGTTCACGCCAGTGAATTTCTTTTTGACGACGGGTTAAATAAGTACCAATTAATTCTGCAGCAATTTGTAAGAGATGAATATCATCATTATTCCATTTTCTCTGAGAGGTTATATCATTAAAGCAAATAAAACCATTCCATTGTTCGGCAACTTTAATAGGAATAATTAACAAGGAAAGCGTTTCTAAGGTTTTTAGTATTAGTTTTTCACTGGCAGGAAAATCATCTATGTGACCACTAATGATTTTACCTTGAGAAAGCAATGTTTTCCATCGGTTCAAGCCTTGTTGATAGCTCCATTTTTGATTGATATTTTTTTTCGATAGTTTAATTGAATTCGATGCTACTTGATGAGTACACTGTGTATATAAGCCTTGTTCAAAATCGGTAAAATTTTTAAACAAGCTAACCCGACTAACTGACGTTGCCTGTTGTAAATAGGTTAAAATATCAGTGAGAGGGTCTTCATTGTAGTGACTTCCCAATAGACGACGTGAACAAGTTGTTAAAGTTTGTTCGTAGTGTAAGCTTCTTTCAGTAAATTGTTGTGTCATTACTGCTGTCTCCCTTTATGATAAGCTAAACCGGTACCCGCTGGCGTTAAACGACCTATGATAACATTTTCCTTAAGACCGCGTAATTCATCACATCTTCCTTTTATGGTACTTGTCAATAGTACTCGTGTTGTATCCATAAATGAAGCTGCCGAAATGAACGATTCGGTAGCTAATGATGCCTTGGTAATACCTAATAAGTTGGGTATCCAAGTAGCAGGTTTTCCTGATTGAGTTTTGATTCGTTGATTTTCTTTTAATAATCGGTTACGTGTTACAAACTCACCTCTTAAAAATGGTGTATCGCCAGATTCCAAAACAGTCACAGTACGCAACATTTGTCGAATAATTACTTCAAAATGTTTATCATTAATTTTAATATCATGATTATTATATATTTTTTTCATTTCATTGATAAAATATTTTACTAATTCATTAATACCTTTTAAGTGCAAAATATCGTGCAGATTTTGTTCACCTTCTACAATGACAGTGCCTATTTCTACCTGTTGACCCGCACACACTTTTATAAGTCGCCATTTGGGAATAGAAAGTTCTTCTTGTTGACCGTTTTTATCGGTAATAATACAGCGATGTTTAGTTTTAGTATCCTTACCAAAACTGATAAGACCAGGTCTAAAAGCTAAGATAGCTGGCTCTTTAGGAATACGAGCTTCAAATAAATCAACGACCCTGAATAAACTATTGGTAATATCACAAGTTTTAGGAATATTGATAGGAAGTCTGGCAATGATATTTCCAATATTGACTTTTGCGCCATCTTCAACATTAATAATGGTATAAGGGGGCAAATTGTAAGTGATGGGTTGGCCTTTCTCTGTCAACTTTAGATCATTGCCATGTTTATCAACGATTTTTAGCATTGGAGGCAAGTCTTTTGCATGAGTAGGCCGTTGTCTAGGGTCTTTAACTACTAAGGTATTGCGCCCCGTATTTTCATCTATTTCACGATTGACGGTGATACCTTCAAGGATATTAACAAAACGAATATATCCCGAAAATTCGGTAATAATAGGATAGATATGCGGTTCCCAAGTAGCTATAAGTTGTCCAACTTTTACTTTATCAAGATCATTAACCAAAAAGGTAGCACCATAAGGAATTTTATGATGCTCGCATTCTATACCACGTTCATCAATAATGCCGACTTCACCCTCTTGAGAAACAACGATAAATTGAGAATTGACAGTAGATTTTTTTCTTGATTTTTTTCCCAATGGTTTGAGTAGTTTAATTTTATAAAATTTGACAGTGCCTTTAAAACGGGTTTCTATAAAATTGATAGCAGCCGTTCTTTTTGCAATTTCCCCTGCATGATGAGTACGCATCGTTAATTGAGTACCAGATTCTCCAATTGATTGAGCAGCTATCACGCCAATAGCTTCACCAATGTTTACCAATTGACCACGTCCTAAATCACGTCCATAACACATGGCACAAACGCCGTGTTCAGATTGGCAAGTCATTGGAGAACGGACTTTAATAGAATCAAACTTTAAATCTTCAAGACGTTTTACCCATACTTCATCTAGTAATGTACCTGCTTGAATTGCCGGTTTTTTTTGTCTACCAATAAAAATATCTTGGGCGACCACACGCCCAAGTATTTTGGAACGAAACGATTCAATGATTTGATTACTCTCACTTTTTCCCGATGCTCTATTTTCCTCTTTAACTAAAGCAGTCAAAGTCAAACCTTCAGTGGTCGCACAATCTTGTTCAACAATAATAACATCCTGAGCGACATCTACTAATCGTCTTGTTAAATAACCCGCGTTAGCCGTCCTCAAAGCCATATCTGCTAGACTTTTACGAGTACCATGAGTAGAAAGAAAATATTGATGCATATTTAATCCTTCACGGAAATTAGCGATAATTGGTGTTTCAATAATTGAACCATCTTGTTTTGTCATAAGACCGCGCATTCCAACGATTTGACAGATTTGCATCGGATTCTGTACGCCAGCATCCATCATTATATGTAAAGTGTTTTTATGAGTAACCGTTTTTGTATTTTTCTTTTTGAGTAATTTGTTTTTTGACTTTTTAGAGTTATCATAAGACAATCTGGGATTTTGTAAATGATTTTCTGATAACTGGTTGAGTATCGCATCTGTCATTTTATCGTTTGTTTGTGTCCAAATATCAATGGTTTTATTGTAACGTTGACTGTCAGTTATTAAACCATCAATGTATTGTTTTTGGATATTATTAATTTCAACAAAAGCTTCATCAATAAATGTTGATTTTTGTTTTAAAATGATCATATCTTCAATACCTAAGGTGATGCCTGAACGGGTAGCGTAAGTAAAACCAAAATACATCAAGTGATTAACAAAATACCGAGTCTCTTTTAAGCTAACATGATGATAGCAAAAGTTTATCAACTCAGTAAGAATTTCATTTGTTAAACATTGATTTATCCAATCAAAGGATAAATCTTTTGGCAAAATTTTTGAAAGTAAAGCACGCCCAACTGTTGTTTTAACGCGCTTTTTAAAACGAACAAAAATTGATGCATGCAAATCAACAACACCATTTTCATAAGCACGTTCTACCTCATTAATATCAGTAAAAATCATATCTTCGCCGCAAACACCTTCTCGTTCACAAGTCATAAAGTACAAACCCAAAACCATCTCTTGCGAAGGTACAATTAAAACATCACCATTTGCAGGAGACACGACATTTTGATCAGACATCATTAGTACACGGGCTTCCATTTGTGCCTCTAAGGACAACGGAACATGCACTGCCATGTGATCACCATCAAAATTAGCATTAAAAGCTTTACAAACCAGTGGGTGTAATTGGATAGCTTTGCCTTCGATTAACACAGGTTCAAAAGCTTGAATCCCTAAACGGTACAAAGTAGGGGCTCGATTGAGTAGTACAGGATGTTCCCTAACAACTTCCTCAAGAATTGGCCAAATTTCAGGTATTTTTCGTTCAACCAACTCCCTAGCTACATTAATAGAGACTGCTAAACCACACTTTTGCAAAAGGTGAAATAGTGAAGGTTTAAAAAGTTCTAATGCCATTTCCTTAGGTAAACCACATTGGTGTAATTTTAGGGAAGGATTCACCACAATGACGGAACGTCCTGAATAATCTACTCGCTTACCTAAAAGATGTTGACGAAAACGGCCTTGTTTCCCTTTAATCATATCTGATAATGAGTGAAGTGGTAACTTATTTGTTCCCGTAAAAGTTCGATTTCTTCGACCATTATCAAATAAAGCATCCACTGCCTCTTGCAACATACGTATTTCATTACGGATAACAACCTCTGGCGCATTCAATTCCAACAAGTGTTTTATTCGATTATTGCGATTAATGACTTGACGATATAAACCATTTAAATCGGAAGTTGCAAAACGTACTCCCTCAAGTGCTACTAATGGACGTAAGTCTGGAGGCAAAATAGGCAATACCTTCAATACCATCCATTCAGGTCGATTTTTAGAACGAAAAAATGTCTGAACCAACATTAAACGTTTTTTATATTTTTTTAGAAGTGTTTCAGAATGAGTTGTGTTGATTTGTTCTCGTAATCTGCTTATCTCAGCTGCTAAATCTAATGTTCTTAATAATTCATAAATAGCTTCTCCTCCTATTCGCGCATCAAACTTATGTCCATACGACTCTACTGCTTCTTGATAGGTTGTTTCTGATAATAATTGTCCCCGTTTTAAAGGTGTTAAATTTGGTGCTATCACGACATAAGTTTCAAAATAGAGAATGCGTTCTAAGTCACGTAAAGAAATATCTAATAACAATCCTATGCGAGAGGGTAGAGATTTAAGATACCATGTATGAACAATGGGCGTTGCTAATTCAATATGTCCCATCCGTTCACGGCGCACTTTGCTTTGAATGGTTTCTACACCACATTTTTCACAAACAATACCCTTATGTTTAAAAAGTTTATACTTTCCACACACACATTCATAATCTTTGAGAGGACCAAAAATTCTGGCACAAAATAGTCCTTCGTGTTCTGGCTTAAAAGTACGATAATTGATAGTTTCAGCTGTTTTAACTTCTCCATAAGACCATGATCGAATTTTTTCTGGTGAGGCTAAGCCTATACAAATTTTATCAAAATCTTTTATATGACCAATGGCATTCAACAAGTTTAATAATTCTTTCATATTTTTGGAATTGGGAATTGGGAATAAATGATTATTTAGTGACTGAACAAAAATTCCTATGTTCAGAACGATGAGATGAGCAATTTTAACACACTGATAATTAAAATATTTATCAATTTTTTTGAAATGATAGTTTCTTTAATAGATATATAGTTTTTATCATCAGCAAAAAATAAAACCTAGAGAATACGGGACTTTCGCAGTAGATGGTTTTACTGCTTTATACATGGAACGATTTATTGTTGCCAATTTCAGATAAATAATTTCACGCATCAAACCTGACAGGTTTCCGAAACCTATCAGGTTTTTGGAAGTTATTTTTCTGAACGTCTATAGATAGTAAGACAGTTTTTGTTCAAACCTCTCTATTTTTAAGATAACAATCTAGTTGACTTAATTGAGTTATTAATTTGTCATTAATTTTACTATTGTTTATAACTTATTTAATTTATTGATATTTTTATTTATCAGAATTTTAAACTTTTAATTGTTTACAAAATCACAATTAATTTTT
>JAUCGK010000433.1 GCA_030378085.1 Candidatus Parabeggiatoa sp. HSG14 | reverse complement strand
AAAAATTGGAGAAGCCTGAGTTTAATTCAAAGAATCAAAATCTGTCATGATTCCCTTATTTGCTTCCGTTAGTTATAATATTATGTTTTTACTATTGTTTTTTACAACGCAAATTACCAGAGAGCCCCAAAATCACCCTATCCTTATGTTATAACCGCATGTCCTGATGGTGAAGGAAGCTGGTTTCAATCAGCAATGCGTAATGATCCAGATAATGCTAGGAAGTTGAAAGATGATTATAGGGAAGATTTTACGCCTGAAATTGCGAAAACGAGAGCGGAATGGGTGAAAAGTTGTCAAGAACCCCTGTGTCTGGTAGACATTGGCGGAAAAATCAGTGAAGAAAATAAGATTATTTGTGCCGAAGCCACTCATATAATTTTATTAGCGGGTGATTTAAAAGACTTACCAGAATGGCGGGAATTTTCTAAATCATTAAAGCTCCAAATCATTGCTGAAATACACAGTGATCGTGATGGAAAAGCAGATAAAGAACTTGAACGTTGTGAGGATGATATCTATCGGGGTTCAATTCATTCTCTAAAGCGTGGTGATGAATCTGTACAAGAACGTCCAACCGTAAAAAAACTTGCTGAACTTATCATACATTTGGTAAACAAAGAAGGAAAAATATGACAACTTATTATATTGATGTAGTAAACAGTAGTGAACTAAAAATTGGTTTCGGTAATCCCGCCCAAAATGACCAATTGGTAAAAGATGCAGAACAACGTCTTGACCAATTAGTCGCAAACCAAGAAATTACAGGGGGCGATATTATCAAAATTAACGGCCCTGCGAGTCTTCCGGTGGCTATGGTTTTGGCTCATAAACTGGGTCACTTATATCAAGCAGTTGCTTGTTACGATCCAAAACTGGCCAAATATGTTGTAGCTATCGCACATGGTGATGTATATTCGGTTGGTGAATTGATAGACTAACTTGATCATATAGACAAAACCTGCCAGGTTTCCAAAACCTGGCAGGTTTAAACGAAAAATTATTTTTCTAAACATTTATAGAGGTAAAAACATTTGTGGAAAAAGAACCCATTCCCACTACACTGGCTGAATTGGTGCATTATTATGAAGTACGCATGATGGCATTAACCGGTTATTCTACTCAAATTTGGAATCGCTTTAACTGGTTTCTTACTTTAGAATTGGCAATATTTGGTTTCTTTTTTACACGACTGGGCGCATTGCCCCCCAATTCTGCTGTTATTGTCCCTATTATCGGCGTGGTAATTGCTGTACTATGGACTTTAATCGGCTCAGAAGACTATATTTCAATGAAAAGACATGGACAAGCAACAACAGGCGTTGAAAAGGAAATCAGAAAAACATTTTATGAACAAGGCATTGATTTTAATAATCAAATCAAAAAAAGTTTTATCAAGTTTAGACAAACATGGATATTATTTCTGTTTCCTGTAATCGTAACAATCTCTTGGCTATTCTTTATATTTTGGTATTTTAATTGATGGTTGTTTCGGGAATGGAGCGAAGCGTATTTCCCGAAACCTAAGTAATATCAGAGTTTCGGGAAATCGTACCTAATGAACGAAACAACAAATTTTGACATTGGCAAAGGTATTGATATTAATGAAAAACCAAACCTGACAGGTCTTGAAGACCTGTCAGGTTTTATCCCACTATCACCAAGAAAAAAATGAAAACTATTACAGCAACTTATCGCATCATTACTCCCATGTTTATCGGTGATGCAGACCAAAAAGCCGCAGATTTACGCCCCCCTTCTATAAAAGGCGCGTTACGTTTCTGGTGGAGAGCGTTGAATTGGAAAAATTTTAGTTCTTTAAATGCTGATTCTTTAAAGGAATTGCATAAAAAAGAAAGTCGATTATTTGGAAGTGCCGCAACTGACAATGACAGTGGAGGGCAAGGCTGTTTTTTATTGCAAGTGAGTCAACAGCCTAACATTAATCCAGATGATAGTTGGCCAGAAAATGCCAATAGTGGTAGTGGTTATTTGGCTTATGGTTTAATGGAATCAGGAAACATTAGAGAGGGTAATTTACAAGAGCATCGTACAGCAATAAAGGAAGTCAATAACACATTCAGTATAGCTTTACTTTTCAAGCCTAAAACTTGTGATTCTGATATTGAAGCTATAAAAGAAACTCTTGAAATTTTTGGGTTGTTTGGTGGATTAGGGAGTCGGGTTCGTAATGGATTTGGTTCAGTGAGTTTACTTGCTTTAAATAATACCAACTATGGCGATAGTTTGGATGAATATTGCAATAGAATGAATGCGTTATTGACTAAATACAATAATGTTAGGACTTATCCGCCATATACTGCTTTTAGTCAATATTCTCGTTTTGAAATTATCAAAAGTTCCGAGAGCAATATAGCCAGAAAAAGCCACAATATTGCTGGAGATTGGTATAAGGAAAAACGCCTTAAATTAGACTGGGAAGATAGGATTTCTTTAGGATTACCACTCAATGTAGATGAGCCAAAAAATGCAACAACTGATTTAGGAAAATGCCTAAAAAAGAATGAAAATATTCGCCGTTCTAGTCCTTTAATTTTCCATGTTCACCCATTAAAAAATAAGAAATTTGTAACTGGGGTTTTATATTTACCGGCTCAATTTCACCCAGAACATCCTAAACCTTACCCCCAATCTGATACAGAATTGACAGAATTTTATCAACCGGCAACACAACTATTTGCTGAGTAAATATATAGACGTTCAGATAAATAATTTCACTAAAAACCTCCAAGAATTTGGAAGCCTCCGAGGTTTAACTCTAATCATTTTTCTAAAAGTCTATAACTCCAAAAACAAAATTAAAATGGCCCTAAAAATTATACAGAGGAGATTGAAATGGCCGCTTTTTGGCATTTATTTGTACCTGTAACAATCAGTACCACAATGAATAAAGACGAATTTGAGGGCATTGCAGAAAATAGCAATGTACTTCCTGAACCGTTTGCTCAAGACTTTGTTGAAGTCAACCGCAATGAATGGTCTGATGAGCACGAAATTCTGGGTACAAGACTCAAAATGGATTTAACCTACATACTTTCTGACAAAAATAGGGAGCAGATAAAACCTTTCCTTAAGGAAGCTTGGCAACTCATTGAAGCTGAAAATTCCTCAATTATTCCGAAGGGACTTAATGAGTTTATCGAAGAGACTTTAAATCCATTCAATTTCTCAAGCATGTCTTATGAAAACATAGAGAAGGAACTTGAAGAGATTGAGGATAATTATTACTTGCGTTATGAATCAATTCCCTCCATGGTTGTTTATCATGGATGGCCAGAGGAATTACATTCCAGAAGCAGAAGTTACAGTATAGGAGGACTTATTTTTCTCCATTCACACGAAAAGATGAATGTCATTCCCGAAGAAACTGTTCTCTTTTATAATTTAAAAGAGAAAATAAGGAGGGAATTATCAAATAGATATGCTATAGCTAACTCCCTTTATACGCTAGGCTTTTAACTAATCTCAATGGCGATAAACGTGTTGGAGTTCGAAGAGATTGTTGATATGAATGGCTTAAGTTTAGAGGTGGTTAAAACATCGTGAAATAATTATCTGATGTGACATACTATACTTCTAAATTTCTCTAAAATCGGTGGAATTGCAAGGAACCATGTGTCACATTAGTTATCAATGAATAATTTTCAACGCAATACGTAGAAACCAGATAAATTTTTATGGAAAAAAAACAATACTTTCATTTCACTATTGGCCCAGTCCAAAGCTTTGTAGCTCAAGCCCGTCGCACCCGCGATTTTTGGGCGGGTTCATTTTTATTGTCGTGGTTAGCGGGTGTGGCAATGGTTTCTGTAAGGAAACAAGCTGGAGAAAATAACATTGCTTTTCCGACTGTCGATGAAAATTATCTCACTTGGATAGAAACGGGCAAAGGTTCTGGCGAACCACCGCGTCAAGGCGGTATTCCCAATCGTTTCAAAGCTGAAGTAGATGCTCATTTCAAACCAGAATTAGTGGTAAAGAACGTTGAGAAAGCTTGGAAAGAATTAGCAGATTTGGTTTGGAATGAAGATTTGGCTAAACAGATTAAGCCAGAGAAAAAAGTGGTTGTTAAAGAAATTTGGGAGAGGCAAATTGAGCATTTTTGGGAAATGAGTTGGGTATTAACACCTGATAAAGCCGCTTCGGATTTGCTAGATCGTAGGAAAAATTGGCGTAATTATTTTGCGTCAGAAGAACCGGGTATCAAGTGTATGATGATGGTTGGTTGGCAAGAGCTTTCTGGCGAATTAAAACCAAATTCCAAAGAGATAGAAAAGTTTTGGAAACCTATTCACGCCAAAATTGGTTTGGATTTAAGAGAAGGTGAACATTTATGTGCGATTGCTTTTGTTAAACGGCGTTTTGCTCGACATTTCAAAAAGTTGAATAAACCTAAAATAGAGGATAAGAGGTCATGGAATAGCATTCAGCATTTTGTTGCCCCTAGATTTAGGCAATCAAATGATAAAGAGACTGGATGGGCAAGAGGTTGGGAATTAAAAACGGGTATTCCTTCAATTTCCTATATGGCTGCACTGCATTGGCTGGAAACAATTATTAAGAAAGAGGAAACCGAGAAGTTAGATTCATTGCTTGAAGCTGCCAAGAAAGCCAAAATAGGCGAAAGTGAAAAGCTATCGAATATTGATTGCCTCAATCAAGCTTGTGAAAAATTTAATGTCGATAAAAAATTGATTGCATTGGATGGCAGTGCCTTTTTTATCAGTGAGTTAGAAAATAAGAATTTGTATGAAGAAAAGTTATCAGCACCGATGATAACAGCCCTTAAAAATTTGGATACAAAACCGCCTTCACCGTTTTATGCCATTTTGATGATGGATGGAGATTCGTTAGGTTCCAAAATGAGTACTCCCGAAAATCAAAAGCCAATCTCTAAAGCTTTAGAAAATTTCACCAGCTCAGTGCCTAAGATTGTTGCTCAACAATGTGGATTTTTGGTTTATGCGGGCGGTGATGATGTATTGGCAATCTTGCCTTTGGAAAGGGTGTTTACTTGTGCGATACAGATACGCGAAAGTTATCAAGCGTGTTTTCAAGCCACAAAAAATAAAGACATTGCAAAATCTACTATCTCGGCGGCGGTTGAATTTGCTCATATAAAAATGCCTTTGACTAAAATATTGCGTGATGCCCATAGATTGTTGGATAATGTGGCTAAAGAGGGTTGTGGGCGGGATGCTATCGCAGTGCGCGTTTGGAAACCGGGCGGTATGGCAATAAAATGGGCTATGCCGTGGGAATGTGCGTTGAACGAGAAACGGGATAATTTAATTTTGGCAGATATTGCCACGCAATTTCGGCAACATGATGAGACAGAAACGGGCTTTAGTAATAAATTCTTTTATAAAATTCGCGAACAATTTGAATTATTAAATCCAGCGAAAGATGGCATCAAAATATTAGAAGAATCCCAACAATGTACATTATTAGCTACTGATTACGTGGCTGCTGGAAATAATCGAAAAATTGATTTAGAAACGGCTAAACAAGAAGTTGCTGCATTATTGGAACAATGTCGAAGATACAAACGTGATGCAGAACAACCTAAAGAAACATGGAAAGAGCCAAGTGGACGCATAGATGTAGATGGGGCATTACTGGTTCGTTTTCTAGTTGGTAAAGGAGTAGAAAAAAATGGTTAAACAATGGTGCTTTTCTCCGTTGGATACTTGGTTTTTTAAAGAAGCGAGACCATTTGACTCGGTGGGCGCAACGCAATTGGGGACTATTTTATTGCCACCTCCGACTCGTACAGTTGCTGGCGCAATTCGGACTTTAATCGGTGAAACTCAAGGGATTAATTGGAAAAAGTTTAATGCAAAGCACAAACTGGCTGAAGAAATTGGTTATTCAGATCATTTAGGTAAGTTAAGGTTAACTGGCCCTTATTTGCTGCTTAATGATGAACGTCTTTATCCAGTGCCGTTGATTTTGTTGGAGGGCAAGTCAAAAAATAAGTCAGAAGACAACTCTGACAAGGAAAATCGTAAACCAAATCTCCCAGAAAAATCTAAATCTGTTAAGAAAAAAATTACAGTTAAGTTTAAATCTAAATCTAAACAACAACCTAAACCGCCAGAAAAAAAGAAAGTAGAGCCTGAGAAAAAATCTTTTGTTTACTTACGTCCTGGCGAAGCAGTAACATGTGATTTGGGAACGGTACGTTTACCGATGATGGCTCAAAAATTGGAAGGTGCTAAACCAATAGAAGATGCTTGGCTAACGGCGACAGATTTTGAGCGTGTATTGTCTGGTGAATACCCAAAAAAAATTATACATAATAAAGATTTATTTACGTTGGAGAATCGGGTAGGGCTTGCCTTAGAGAGAAAGACGCGCACTGCTAAAGAACATCAATTGTATCAAAATCAACATATTCGCATCCATCATGATAATCTGTTACAAATCGGGATGCAGGTTGATGGCATTAAAGAGAAATTGCATCCAGCCGTCAAAGATTTGATTCACTTTGGTGGCGAAGGACGATTGGCGGAAGTATCCATCAGTGAAGTCAAGCGCAAAATCACTTCTCCGGTTGTGAAAGGTGACAAACATATTTTTTTGACTTTGCTAACTGCTGCGAATTTGGGTAAATGTTGGTTACCAAATGACAGTTTTAAACAGGATGACGAACAAGGCGAGATTAAAAAAGTCACATTGAAAATTGTCAGTGCTGTGTTGGGTAAATCAATTCGGGAAGGGGGTTGGGATTTAGTTAATGACAAACCAAGACCGGTTGTTAGTTTAGTGCCGGCTGGCAGTGTCTGGTTTTGTGAAGTACTTAGTGGCGATCCAACAACGTTGCAGGGTTATAAAATTGGCATCGATACTGAGTTAGGGCGTGGCGAATTGGCCGTTGGAAAGTGGAAAAATAATAAGGTGTGACGCTCCTGCATCACAGTAGGCGTTCCGTGGACATTGGGAACGAGAGAAGTATCTCTTTTTAAACGATAGAGGAACTATTTTATGGACTATACGTTGGGAAATGAATCTTTAGAATTATTCCTTCGCCGGAAAAATAAAGAAAGCGAATCGAAACGTAAAACCATTGATTGGGAAGAAAAAAAACAACAATGGTTAGCGTGGGTTGATAAACTTTATGGAGAAATCAACGACTGGTTAAATCCATTAAGACATGATGGTATTGTCAAAATTAATTACGAAAACACAACCCTTAAAGAAGATTATCTGGGTTCATATCCGGTTAAAAGCATGACAATAATAGTCGGTACTGAGTATGTTTCCTTAAAACCGAAAGGAGTCGTTTTGGTTAATTCTTGGGGACGTGTTGACATGATGGGAGATGATGGCTCTATCATGTTCATTTTGATAGAAACAAAAGACGATATCTCAGTAACTAACCAGCCAAAACTACAATGGCATATAGCTGTTAGAACGCCAGAGATGAAATATTGGAAACTGACAAAAGACTCTTTTACAGATGCACTTAAGCAGGTGATGCAAAAATGACAAGAGTCTCTTTTTCTGGTCAAGAAATTAGTCTTTCGTACATCTGGCAATGGTATCAAGAAACTGAGAAGGCTATCAATCATTATAAGATAATGGTGATAAATTCACTAACTTCTAGCGTAAATATGCCAGATACTTTTTTGAGCATGACAAAAGATGAAATTCTTGAACATTTTGCCGAACAGCAAGAAGAATTAGAGAAATTAGTTAGCCTTGATTTTGTCGCTTCGGTAGAAGCTTCTCTTCGGATTGATTACTTGACTCGGGTTTATAATAAAAAGAAAGATAAAATCAGTAGGAATTTTAGAGATTTATATCAGAATAAAGGACTAGAAGCGAGATTGAGTGAAGATATATTAGAAATATGGGTCAACTCAGACATAGCTTGTAAACCCGCTGTTGGTGATTTTCGAGGGTTATTGAGATTACGTCATTGGCTTGCTCATGGTAGATATTGGACACCAAAATTAGGGAGAAATTATAGTCCTGAAAGAGTATTTGATATTAGTAAAAATTTGTTTGATACTCTCCCTGCTGATTTTTCTGGGGCTATTTGAAAGATACTAAAAACTATGCAAAAAGAGTGATGCAGAAGCGTCACAGTATACGTGATCGAAGCACAGCGAAGTTACTTCTTTTCCCAACAATGTGGACGTTTAGAACGAGAGAACTTTGTCTCACTTTTTAAGAACAGATAAAAAAGATTATGAAACAAGCAATATTAAGTTTATTGACAGAAACCTCTTTACATGCGGGTACTGGACAGATGATGGCGGTTATTGATTTGCCGATTCAGAGGGAGGCGCATACGGATTGGCCTTGTGTGTATGGGTCGGCAGTTAAGGGAGCGATGCGGGTTTTAGCTGATAGTAAAGAGCAAGATTGGGTAGAAGAAGTATTTGGGCCAGAAGATGGCAACACTCATGCGGGTTCGGTAGCCATCAGTGATGCTCGATTGTTGTTGTTACCAGTACGTTCTTTGACTGGGCATTTTAAATGGGTGACTTGTCCGGCGTTATTGGAACGATTGCGAAGAGATTATCAGCGGATGGGATTGGATGATAGTTTTCTGAATCAAGGGCTTGCTCAATTAGATGATGCTCATGCTTTTGTATCGTCTACACAGGCAGAAAGCAATTTGTTTTTAGAAGAATTTCGTTTTAAAAGTATTCCAATAGATTTACAAGATATTATCAACAATATTAGTCAGTTATCTTCTGATATTGATGAAAGTGCTTTAAAAGAGCAATTAGTGATAGTCAACAACGATATATTCTCCCATTTGGCGCGTTTTGCTACGCCGGTAAATGCTCATATTGCAATTGATAATACAACCAAAATTGTTAAGCCTGGTGCTTTATGGTATGAGGAAACTTTGCCAGCAGATACCTTGCTTTATACAACTGTCGTTGCTTTTAACTCCCGTAAAGAAAAGAGTGAAAAGGAAGACGGCAATATTTTAGAGCATATTTTGAGTTTATTTTCGGATAAACATGCTTATTTGCAAATTGGGGGTAATGAGACGGTTGGTATGGGTTGGTGCAAAGTTAAATCTTTACAAGGGGGAGAATAATGCAAACCATGCAACAACAACGGGCCGCTTTTGCTTTGGAAGGCGTGGAGAAAGCGAGAGAAGAGTTAGATGAAAAACAACGTAAAGAATATAAAAGCCATGTTTCTGCTTTGCCCTTTATGATTCATGCCAATGGCTTAGGACAAGCGGCAGCTTTCTATAAGAGTAAATGTGCTGATTCAAAAGGTAAGAAAAAACTTGATTATCTCTTACTTTATCAATTGCTTTCTGACTGGTTAAGTCAAGATGATCAACCTTTTGCTGGTATGGATTTGTTGGAGGGAATTACTAAAGAGGATATGCACGCTTATATTACCGCTCAGGCAGAAGCAATGGTGTTTATGAGTTGGGTGAAGAAGTTTGCGACTGCTTTTATGCAAGATGAGATAACTAAGGAGGAAAATAAGTAATGGCTATTCCTCTTTATCAAGATACTGAAATTCCAAACGCTTTTCCGCAAAATGGCCATTTAGGGTTATGGTTCACCCGTTTTTTTAACCAATATGATGAAGAATGGCAAGTTAAAAAAGAGAAACCCAAACAGGAAGATGGCAAACGAAAATGGATTAAATTAACTGCTGACAAGGTTTGTGGTCATCAAAAAGCACTTGATCACTATAGAAATCGGGTATTGAATTTAATTAAAGCCTTGAAAAGAAAAGATAAATTAGATACCAATGATTATGCCATTTGTGAGACTAACTGGCATTTTGTGACTGGAATGGGATTGCCGCATCCTGTAGAAAATGGAATGGCTTGGCATCATACTTTGGGTGTGCCGTTTTTGGCAGGTAGTACGATAAAAGGTTTGTTACGGGCTTGGGTGGAAGGGGGTTGGAATGAAGAATTGAATCCAGAAAAAACCGTTGAGCGACGACAAAATTGGTTTGGCATGGTTAAGGGAGAGGATGGAGATACTGAGGATAAAGCCGGACAACTTATATTTTTTGATGCGGTTCCAATTGAACAAGTACAATTAACACCCGATATTATGACTCCCCATTATGGCGATTGGTATGCGGAAGGTGATAAAATAACTGGAGTAGCCGAACATGAACGTATCCCCGCAGATTGGCATGATCCCATTCCTATCCCATTTTTGGCAGTAAAAAAAGCTAAGTTTTTGGTGACAGTGGTGGCTCGTGATAAGAGCAATGATAAGGAAGCACGACTCGCATTGAAGGAATTAGTTCAAGCTTTGCAATGGTTAGGCGCGGGCGCTAAAACTGCGGCTGGTTATGGGCATTTGGTTAGGAATACTGGGGAAGAAACAACTCAATTAGAAAAAAAGAGAGAAGAAGAAACTGCTCAAAAATTGGCGGATGAGAAAGAGATTAGACGTAGTAAATTGACATCTGATTTAGAAAAAGAAATCGATCAAGATTTGTTTGAAGTGGGACAAAATGAGGCTGAGAAAAAAGCAAATGATTGGCTGACTAAAATGGAAGCTGCTAAACCCGAAGATGCTAAAAAGATTGCTTATCAATTGAAAGCGTTTTATGAGTCCATAGATAAATGGGAAAAACCGAGTAAAAAGAAACAAAAACCAAAAGTTGATCGGGTTAAAAAAATTCTTAATGGTAAATTGTAAATTATGAATTGTGAATTTATGAGATAAAAATATTTTAACATTATTCACTATTTACAATTTAGTCGGTGGTGATTGTTTAAAAAAATAGTTGACAAGCTAAATCATGTTGGTATAATGATTGCGAATTATGAGTTGTTTAGACTTTTATTGATTTTAAAATGGTAAAAATACTGCACTTTCATGAGAGTTCACCGTTTAGGTGATTGAAACCCACCAAATAAAACCAAAACTGCCAAAAAGATGACTTTCATGAAAGTTCACCGTTTAGGTGATTGAAACCGTAACCCGAATAACTGTACCCGCAGCAACTTTCATGAGAGTTCACCGTTTAGGTGATTGAAACTCCTTGATGATGTCGCATTCAATCGGTTGAGTAGACTTTCATGAGGGTTCACCGTTTAGGTGATTGAAACACTATTTTTCCATGAAGTTTACCGTTATATTAAGTACAACGGATTTAACGAAATAAACGGATTAATGTGGTGGAACTGTTAAGGGCTGAGTGATTTTATTTGAGTTTTAAAATCAAATGTTAAATATCTTATTAATTCCTCTCCCTTAATCCGTTTATTTCGTAGAATCCGTTGTACTTAACAGACTCTGTTCAGGCTATCTCCCTCTCTCTCAATCTTCCCTTAAAAACCTTTAACTACAGGGATTGTCTATAATAAAGGATTTTATCAGTGGCTTTTTTTAGTCTTGAAGCGAAGCTTCAAAGGCAGTGTGTTCCCAAGTAAAACTTGGGAACAATACCAACAATACCATATTGTTGAAAATGTTCATGAATTTTGTTTTGATTCATTCCTCCCTCTCCCGTAATCCCTTCTTATATACAATCCTTGTAGTTAAGGTTTTGTGTTCATGAGTTTGGTTTTATTCATCATTCCTACTTAATCCGTTTATTTCGTAAAATCCGTTGTACTTAACAGACTCTGTTCAGGCTATCTCCCTCCCTCTCAATCTTCCCTTAAAAACCTTTAACTACAGGGATTGTATATAATAAAGGATTTTATCAGTGTTTTTTTTAGTCTTGAAGCGAAGCTTCAAAGGCAGTGTGTTCCCAAGTAAAACTTGGGAACAATACCAAAGCTCATATTGGGAGTGTTTGTTTATGAGTTTAATTTTTATTAATTCCTCTCCCTTAATCCCTTCTTATATACAATCCTTGTAGTTAAGGTTTTGTATTCATAAGTTTGATTTTAATTAATTCCTCTCCC
>JAUCGK010000018.1 GCA_030378085.1 Candidatus Parabeggiatoa sp. HSG14 | reverse complement strand
ATATACTAGGGAAATGAGTACTGTTTTGACTGATTTTCTTAAACTGGATTATATCGTGGTATTATTTTCCATTATATATAAGTATATATTTTTAACCAGAGTAACAATACGTTATTCTTGTTATCATTAAAAAATTAACCGCAAAAAATTTTTGATATTGAAAATTATCAATTTTAAATAAAAACTCATAAATGACTCTTATGACCCCTTTAACAAAACCACCACTTCAACCTATACTATTAATGGCTGGGGGTACTGGTGGGCATGTATTTCCAGCTTTAGCAATCGCAGAAACCTTACGGACACAGGGAATTACAGTGTGTTGGTTGGGGACACAACGGGGTTTAGAAGCTCGTGTTGTGCCTGCCACTCATATAGATATAAAATATATTAATATCGATGGAATACGAGGAAAAGGGAAACTGAGTTTATTGACAGCTCCCTTTAAAATTATCTTTGCAATTTGGCAATCACTATGCGTTTTACGCACTTTACGGCCCGCAGTCGTTGTCGGTATGGGTGGATTTGTTACAGGGCCCGGGGGAGTAGCAGCATGGTTGTTACGTATCCCTTTATTAATTCATGAACAAAATGCCGTTTCTGGTTTAACTAATCGTTGGTTAGCACGATTAGCCTTTATCGTTATGGAGGCTTTTCCTCGCACTTTTCCAAAAAATTACCATGCAGTGCATACGGGAAATCCCCTTCGTGCTAACATTATAGCTTTATCGAAGCCAATACCAAGAATGGTACATAATCCATTGCGTGTGTTAATCATTGGTGGTAGTTTGGGTGCTAAAATTTTGAATGACACGGTACCTTTTGCTTTACAACAAGTAATCGGTGCAATTGAAGTTTGGCATCAAACAGGAACAACCCATATTGAGGCCATGCAGCAAGCTTATAACAATGCCCCATTTCAAGCAAAAGTAACGGCTTTTATTGAAGATATGGCAGCCGCTTATCATTGGGCTGATATAGTGATTTGTAGAGCTGGTGCAATAACGATTAGTGAATTGGCACAAACAGGTATTGCTAGTATATTAATACCTTATCCTTACGCAGTGGATGACCATCAAACCTGTAATGCTCAATTTTTAGCCAACCGTGGCGCAGCTATCTTATTGCCACAAACAGAACTCACTGTAGAAAAATTAGCCACATTGATAACAGAATTGCTGAAAAACACAATGCGCTTAACGGCTATGTCAGAAGCAGCACGGTACTGTGCTATGCCTACCGCATTACAAGAAGTAGTAAACTTAGTCGTCAAAACCGCTTATGTGAAAAATGAAAAATGAAACCTACTTATTTAAAACAAGAGCCTGTATTTAATGAATGTTAATGGATTAAGCAATTCGCCCCTTCCTAAACGTGGAAGACGTATTCATTTTATTGGTATAGGCGGATCTGGGATGGGTGGCATTGCTGAAGTCATGCACCGCATTGGTTATGCTGTATCGGGATCAGATTTGCAAAAAAGTAAGATGACACGACGATTGGCCGATTTAGGGATTAAGATACAAATCGGACATGCAGCTGAATATATGCATGGTTGTGATGTTGTCGTGATTTCTAGTGCAGTTAAGGAAGATAACCCCGAAGTACAAGTTGCTCGTGCTAAACGGATTCCTGTCATACCCCGTGCTGAGATGTTAGGCGAATTAATGCGCTTTCGCCAAGGGATTGCCATTGCTGGAACACACGGTAAAACGACTACAACCAGTTTAATTGCCAGTTTGTTAGCCGAAGGCAATTTGGATCCTACTTTTGTGATAGGCGGACGTTTAAATAGTGCTGGAACACATGCCAGTTTAGGGTCTGGAGAATATTTAGTGGCTGAAGCTGATGAAAGTGATGCCTCGTTTTTATATTTAAAACCGGTGATGGCTGTTGTTACTAATATTGATGCAGATCATATACGAACTTATAACAACGATTTTAGTCAGTTGCGTCAAACATTTGTTGAATTTTTGCAACAGTTACCTTTTTATGGATTGGCTGTTTTGTGTATTGATAATCCCGTGATAAAAGACATATTACCACAGCTCACTAAACACAAGATAACTTATGGATTATCTGAAAGAGCAGATATTCAGGCGACAGATATTCAACAAAAACAAGGACAAACGCACTTTAAAGTTTTACACGATAAAATTCCTTGGTTAGATGTGACTTTGAATTTACCGGGTAAACATAATGTGCGTAACGCATTAGCTGCTATTGCAATTGCCCATGAAGTGGGCGTTTCTGATACCGCCATTGCTCGTGCTTTGTCAGCATTTAGTGGTATAGATCGACGTTTTCAAATGCAAAATATTGTGACAACTCAAGGTGAAATTTTGCATATTGACGATTATGGACACCATCCACAGGAAATTGCAGCCGTACTACAAGCCATACGTGATGGATGGCCACAACGACGTTTAGTAGTAGTATTTCAGCCTCATCGTTATACGCGCACTTATGATTTATTTGATGATTTTGTGCAAATCTTATCCACTATTGATACTTTGTTATTACTTGATATTTATGCAGCTGGAGAAACGCCTATTATGGGCGCAACAGGAGATGTTTTATATCAAACTATCTGTGCTAACGGAAAACATCAACCAACGTTTGTCGCAAAACCCGAGCAATTAACAACTTTATTACCCTCTTTATTACAAAATCAAGATATTTTACTGACTTTGGGGGCTGGCAATATTGGTGCAATTGCTACCACATTACCAAATTATTTGATGTCTCACTAAAAACTTAATGAAGCCCCAATTTAAATTTCCCATTGAAATGCCCTTTAACCTTGCAGACTTACGGGGTAATTTGCGTCATGATGAACCAATGTCAAAGCATACTTCATGGCGTGTAGGTGGCCCTGCCCAATGGTTTTATGAACCAGCAGATTTAGCAGATTTAGCACTATTTATTCAGCAATTACCCAAAAACATACCTATTTTTTGGATAGGCTTAGGCAGCAATCTTCTAGTACGGGATGGTGGTATACATGGCGTTGTGATACGCACAGCAGGTTTACTTAATGAAATAAAATTAATAAATGATAATACTTTATATGTTGAAGCAGGTGTAAGTTCTGCCAAACTCGCCCGTTTTGCTGCACGGGCTGGCTTAAGTGGTACCGAATTTTTAGCAGGTATTCCTGGTACCTTCGGTGGTGCTTTAGCTATGAATGCTGGTGCGTGGGGAAAAAATACATGGTCACTTGTACAAAGCATAGAAACTTTAAATCAACGAGGACAACGTTACCACCGTCAAATAACGGATTACGAAATTAATTATCGCAGTGTCAAAGGTCCAAAAAATGAATGGTTTGTTGCAGCCACTTTACAACTAACTTCCTCTTCTGTAGAAGAGAGTTTCGCCAAAATTAAATCCTTACTAAAAAAACGCAATGAAACACAACCCATTGGCTTACCAAGTTGTGGGTCTGTATTTCGTAATCCACAGGGAGATTATGCAGCTCGTTTGATAGAACAAGCTGGTTGGAAAGGGAAAGGAAAAGGAGGGGTATATGTATCAGAAAAACATGCCAATTTTATTATTAACCATACTGCAACCACTGCAGCTGATATTGAAAGCTTAATTGAGCAAATCAGAACCTCAGTAAAACAAAAATATGGTATTCATTTAATCCCAGAAGTGTTTATGGTTGGAGAATTTATTGAAAAACAGACTTGAGAGTGTGTATCCAAAAAGTTCAGATTATTTGAGTATTAGTATACTATTCAAGTCAATACCTTTGCCAATTTTGCTATAAATACTATTTTCGTTGTTCTGTACCTAATGCACAAAATAACAATTTTTTGATATTGGCGAAGGTATTGATCAAGTTGAAGATGATATTAAATAAATTGGATATTATACCTTTTTGCAAATTGATAAAATTGATAATGAATGTTATTGCTATTAGCCATACTTATAAAAATAAATTAAAATATGATGGTCCCAATTTTATCATAAGAGTGTATTACAGTGAAAATGAAAGTAATACACTGAAAAATATAATCAAATAAATAAAATATATAAATTTCATTAAGTTGTACAAAGACAGGAAATTACATTAAGATTCAAAGTTATAAACTGATTTTATAAGCTATTTTTTATTTTTTATTTTTTATTCTTAAATTTAATTTTCGCATGAGTTTTTTTAGTTATTAGAAGAAATTTTTTGCCTCCCTTAAATTAATACAGACTTAAAAACAAGTGATACGAAAACGCCAAAAAAATTCGTTAAAGCAACATTATATCTCTACGGTTCTAATCCATTCATTTTGGATTAAAAACGTACTAATTATTGGATTGCTATTAAGTCTGGGAGGTAGTTTTTTGCTTTTGATTTTAGAACCACACACTTTACCTATGACGACTGTGCGTATTGAAGGTCATCTCATCAATACCGATCCCCAAGTTCTGCAAACTATAGTTTCTCAGGTTGCAAAAGGCGGTTTTTTTAGTATAGATATGACGACAGTGCGTTTAGCCGTATTAAAGTTTCCTTGGATAAAAGATGTACAAATACATAGACAATGGCCAAATACATTACTTATACAAGTACAGGAACGTCAAGTGATAGCACAATGGCAAAATAAGGCATTGGTAGATGATGAAGGTTATTTATTTAATGTGCCTTTAAAGAGAAAAGGAGATTTGGGTTTACCCCAATTTTATGGGCCACCTAATAGTGTAGGTAAAATTTTGGAACGTTACAACCAGCTTGCGCCATTGGTGAATGCTTACGGTTTTTCTATCCACGAATTTGGCTACAACGCAAGACAGACTTGGTATATGGTATTGGACAATGGAATTAAACTTCGGCTTTCCCGATATGATAAAAAAAACACACGTTTGCAACGCTTCATTAAAGTATACCATCGTTTATTGTCCACACAAAAATTACCTCCAGTGTATGTCGATCTGCGTTATACCAATGGTATTGCTGTGCTTCATGCTTTAGCAGATTGAGGAAAAACATGCCACCTAGAGAAAAAAATTTAATTGTCGGCCTTGATATTGGTACATCCAAAGTAGTAGCAATTGTAGGGGAAGTTTCTCCCGAAGGAAAAGAAGTCGAAATTATTGGGATAGGACAACACCCCTCGCGAGGGCTAAAAAAAGGCGTAGTCGTTAATATTGAATCCACTACCCATTCGATTCAACGTGCCGTGGAAGAAGCAGAATTAATGTCTGGTTGTGAAATTCATTCCGTTTATACTGGCATTGCTGGTAGCCACATCCGTAGTATGAACTCACATGGCATTGTAGCAATTCGTGATAAAGAAGTGACTCAAGATGATATTGATAGAGTCATTGATGCTGCTCGCGCCGTTGCCATTCCCGCCGATCAAAAAATCATTCATATACTTCCTCAAGAATTTATCATTGATAATCAAGAAGGTATCCGTGAACCTATCGGCATGTCTGGCGTTCGTCTAGAAGCAAAAGTTCATTTAGTAACAGGTGCTGCAAGTGCAGCGCAAAACATCATTAAATGTGTACGTCTCTGCGGCTTGGAAGTAGACGATGTTATCCTAGAACAATTGGCATCAGGTGCGGCTGTGTTGACAGAAGATGAAAAAGATTTAGGTGTTTGTTTAGTGGATGTTGGTGGTGGAACGACAGATATTGCTGTGTTTACTGAAGGTGCAATACGCCATACTTCAGTTATTCCAATAGCAGGAGATCAGGTGACCAATGATATTGCAGTTGCTATGCGTACACCTACCCAATATGCGGAAAATATTAAAATAAAATATGCTTGCGCTTTGACACAATTAGCAAATGCTGAAGAAATGATAGAAGTACCTAGCGTTGGTGCTCGTCCACCTCGCCATTTAGCAAGGCAAACTTTGGCTGATGTGGTGGAGCCACGTTATGAAGAATTATTCACGCTCGTACAAGCTGTATTGCGGCGCAGCGGTTATGAAGATTTGATTGCAGCTGGAATTGTGCTAACAGGCGGTAGTGCTAAAATGGAAGGTGTTATAGAATTGGCTGAAGAAGTGTTTCACATGCCAGTACGCGTTGGTTATCCCAAATTTGTAACGGGATTGATTGATGTCGTTTGCAATCCTATTCATGCGACAGGCGTAGGTTTGCTTTTATTTGGTTACCAACACCGCCATGAGCAAACATCAGATATTGCTCATTCAGTGGTAAACGTCAAAGGCGCATTGGGTCGCATGAAAAACTGGTTCCAAGGTAATTTTTGATCATCTATTGTATTTGTCTTATGAATTTTTCATTTTTCGTTAAATTTTAAGAGGAGGTTAATCAAGTGCCATTTGAATTAATGGATACTTACAGCCAAAACGCTGTGATTAAAGTGGTTGGTGTTGGGGGAGGAGGAGGTAATGCCGTTGAACACATGCTTCAAGGTAATATTGAAGGTGTCGAATTTATTTGTGCTAATACAGATGCACAGGCTCTCAAAAATTCCTCAGCACGAACTATTTTACAACTGGGTACAGATGTCACTAAAGGCTTGGGAGCGGGAGCTAATCCAGAAATTGGACAACAAGCAGCGGTAGAAGATCGTGAACGTGTTATGGGTGTCCTCGAAGGGACTGATATGGTATTTATTACTGCCGGCATGGGGGGAGGAACTGGCACAGGTGCTGCGCCTGTCGTGGCACAAGTTGCCAAAGACTTGGGCATATTAACTGTGGCCGTGGTGACTCGCCCGTTTCCATTCGAGGGTAGAAAACGTGCATTGATTGCTGATGAAGGCATTAAAGAACTTAGTCAACATGTGGACTCTTTGATTATTATTCCTAATGAAAAGTTACTTAAGGTATTAGGAAAAGATACCACATTGTTGGATGCTTTTAAAAAAGCTAATGAGGTTTTATATAATGCAGTGCAGGGTATTTCTGAATTGATTACTTGTCCTGGTCTGATTAACGTAGATTTTGCGGATGTGACAACTGTCATGCAAGAAATGGGGCAAGCTATGATGGGAACAGGCTATGCCAAGGGAGAAGGCCGTGCCCGTAAAGCAGGTGAATTAGCTATTAATAGTCCTCTCTTAGAAGATATCGATTTATCCGGGGCACGCGGTATCTTGGTAAACATGACAGCTGGTATGGATTTAAGCATAGGCGAATTTGAAGAAATGGGCAATGTGATTGAGGAATTTGCTTCAGAAAACGCGACAGTTGTTGTTGGTACCGTGCTTGATCCAGATATGGAAGATGAAATGCGAGTCACTGTGATTGCAACTGGTGTTGGCCCTGTGGTTAACAAACAACAGTCTCAAGAACGCCAAATAAAAGTGGTACCTACACCACCAGTGGTAGAAAAACCGGGAAAAATGGGTGATTATAGAGAGTTTGATAAGCCCACTGTAACACGTCTGCAAACAGGTAGTAATGATAACACCCTTGATGACCATGATAACTCTGAAACGCAATCTGGGGACTACCTAGACATTCCTGCTTTTTTACGCCGACAAGCTGATTAAATGCCATCTGCTGAGAAAATATCAATAGTTAGAGATGATACATTTTTAGATAGCTTATTGTAATCTGAACTTAAGGAACAAAACTTTGATAAGTTGGTTTTATATTCTCACAAATGGTGCGTTGCACTAGTTGCACTAAAGGTTTCTCGTGATTATGCAACCTATTTTCAAAATCACCTTAGATATAAGCGTCATCTCCGATTTGAAAACTTTACGACAACGTAAAATGTCAAGCATTTCTTACTTAATATGATAATGTTGAAAAGGTAAAGTAATGTTCTCTCATTGATACGTTATTTGTAAGTTTGAAAGAAAGTTTGAAAACATAATAAACCCCTGTTTTTGAAAAAGGGTATTTGTGATGAAATACAGCCTGAGTCAATCATAAAATTGATTACCTATAGATGATTTCGAGTTCTAAATAATGATAAAGCAGCGTACCTTAAAAAATGTGATTAGTGCAACCGGCGTTGGCTTACACACTGGTGAAAAAGTTTATTTGACCCTTAGACCTGCCCCTGCAAATAGTGGGATTATTTTTAGGCGAACAGATTTAAAAGTACCAGTAGAAATTGCTGCACGTACTGAAAATGTTGGTGATACGCGGTTATCAACAACTTTAGTCAAGGGCGATGTCAAAATTTCAACAATTGAACATTTGTTATCAGCCTTGGCAGGTTTAGGTATAGATAATGCATATATTGATGTGAGTGCACCTGAACTTCCTATTATGGATGGCAGTGCAGGGCCGTTTGTTTTTCTAATTCAATCGGCCGGCATAGAAGAGCAAAATGTACCCAAAAGCTATATCCGTATTAAGCGTACAGTACAAGTTCAACAAGACGATAAATGGGCACGTTTTGAACCTTTCGACGGTTTTAAAGTCAGTTTCCAGATAGATTTTAATCATCCTGTATTTAGGCGAAGTCCAAATCACGCGGACATTGATTTTTCTAAAACCGCCTTTGTCAAAGAAATTAGTCGTGCTCGCACCTTTGGTTTTATGCGTGATCTTGAATTTTTACGTGAAAATAATTTAGCAAAAGGGGGAAGTCTTGATAATGCTATTGTGATGGATGATTATCGCATTTTGAACGAAGATGGTTTGCGTTATGAAGATGAATTTGTAAGACACAAGGTACTTGATGCTGTTGGAGATTTATATTTACTGGGACACGGACTTATTGGTGCTTTCAGTGGACATAAATCTGGACATGAACTTAACAACACTTTATTGCGTACTCTATTAGCAAATAAGCGGGCATGGGAAATGATACGTTGTGATGATAGCAACTTAACAGTGCCTACCTTTGGTTATCTTCAGCCTCTTGCAGTTTCTTGAAACTAGAATAATTAAAGTGAAAGAGGAAATAACGGATGAGCTTTACAAGTACTAACTCTTTTCACCTTTTTTCTTTGAATTGATTTGTAAGAAGGTTATTATTTTATCCTTTATTATTTATCAATAACTGTATTAACGGCTTGAGGGCAGTGTTTTGATTCTAACGCTGGACGGACCCTCACTTCTACTTGGTCAATTGTAGGCATGGACATATCTTGTTGCCATTTGCACAAAAGTTCTGGAATCATATAACGTAACCGAGTCGCCCAAAGAGAAGTGTCGGTGTGTATGACCAAAGTTTTATCACGTAAATTAGCAACATAACAATGTTGGCTTAATGGTGCAGACAAACTGATCCTAAATATTTTATTAAGTTGTTTAATAGTCTGACAATGTTGTAATAAACGGCATAAAATGCCCGTTGGGCGTGCCATTAATTGACTAAAGGACTTCATAAAATAAATTTTTACCTCAATTAAAATAGAGAAACATTAATGGACGTTATTCTTATTAGAAGAAACCTTGTGAAAAATAATCACACCCGTTTAGCTCGTTCAATTTTAATACCCATTACTTTTATTTTGATGCTAACGGGAGTGACTGTTGCTTATTCAGGTTATAATCACTATAGGGGACAATCAGCAAACTTAAGTTACAACAATGTGACCTCCTCGTCGACATCTCTTATGTTACCTTCCCAAAGTTCTTTTCAGACAACCCCTCCTTCTTCTCAAGATCATTTGAAAGAGTTGACTTTGCGTGTCAGTCATTTGCAAACTCAGGCAGATAGATTGGAAAAATGGGGCAAACAATTGGTTAATAAGAACCAAATTATTGATTCTGATTTTAGTATCTCTTGGGATACCATCATCACTGAGCGACAACGTGCTACTAAAGCCCCCATATCTTTAGGGGTTTCTACTCTTGCTTCACGACGGTTTTCACGTCAAAGTTCCATTGATGAAGTTAAGCGTTTTATCAAGATTGTCTCAGAAGATTTTTTGCGGAAATATCGTTCCAGCCACACAAACATTTTACCAGATGGTTGGCCACTTAAACAAGGTCGTGTCACTTCAAAATTTGGCAAGCGTGGCAAGCGTATGCATAAGGGAATTGACATTGCAGTTCATAATGGCACCTCAATATTAGCTGTAGAAGGAGGCACAGTTGTGCGTTCTAAATATATGCGCGGTTATGGGCGAATAGTTGAAATCCAACACAGTAGTATGTATTCAACTCGCTATGCTCATAATAGCAATAATTTTGTGAGTGTGGGAGACATCGTTGACAAAGGTCAAATCATTGCTTCAGTAGGTTCAACCGGCCGTTCAACAGGGCCTCATGTCCATTTTGAAGTACGCCAATCAGGTGTTGCTATCAATCCTATTAAATATTTGGGTGCGATGGATACTTTTACGTTGTCAGAAAACATCAAATTATCAGAATATGTAAGATTGTCAAAATAACAATAATAATGCAGTTGCCAATTATCAAGTTATCAGGAAAATTTGTAAATGGCAAATAGTAAATTGGTAGGTCGTTTTAAAATTTATGCATTAACCATAGTTTTAGTTAGTACATGAATTTCTGGAAATGAATGAGAAAGGCTATGACTCGAAGAGAATATTTTTAAGGTAACATTTTAAAGAAAGTATGTTGGAGTTTAAAAAGCTTTGTCAAAAATTTTCTAATTTTGCTTTAGACATTATACTGATTTAACGCAACTATAATTTAATTGGTATAATGTCTTTTAAACTCCAATGTTACCTGATACCGTAAAACAGGTTTTTTTAAGCAAGTCTGGTTAACGTTTCTTAAATCTAAAAATGAAGAAAGCTAAAGCTTTAAGGAATAAGGATTTAATAATTTGCAAAATTTTGGTGCTAAACCTGACAGGTTTTTAAAACCTGTCAGGTTTCAACTTTCGTATTTTATTGAATCCTCATTCCTAAACTCCATAACTGATTCACAGAGATAAAAAATCTATAAATCTTTAAAATTCCTGCTCCAACAACGCCTTTACATCTTGTTCCAATAACATATCTCTGAATAAAGGTACACAATAATCGTATTTATTACCAATTCGTTTGATAATAAAAGCGATTTCAAGTCGCAGTAAAGAATCATTCATCCAATTCGGCGGAAGCGGAAATTGTTTTAAATCCAAATCCTCCCTGGTAAATTCACCCTTTTCAACCGTAGAATAAACAATGATTCTGTCTAATCTATTGTGTTCCTCATCCTTGGTTAACCTTACCCAGCCTGCTAAAGCTTTATATATTTCTAAACTCTGTAAAGCCGACAGAATTTCTGTTATCTTGCCATTTTCTGGGGCTGTTTGTACTATTTGATCGCATATCATCGCAATTAAATTAGCTCTACCTCCAGTAACCGTAATGATTTCCTCAACCACTTCAGTACTGTCAATACCAAATAACTTCATTGGTTTAGTAATCATCTCTTTACAAGCTTTTGATTCTAAAGCAGTAATTTTAATATAAGCTTTTGATTCTTCTGATATTGACTTGGCAAAATTGTGAATGGGAGATTGATGATCAACCGAATTTTTGAATAATTCCCAAAATCCAGCTAAAACAAAATAACATGAACCATCTTCACTAAACTGTCGTAGCACTTTTAATGTTTCACAACTGGAAGCAACTTCTTGTTTAATAAAATTATCCGCTTCATCCAATAAAACTAAACAATGTTTAGGTTTTGAGCGTTCAACTAACTCGATTAATATTTCAAGCGGACTTGCATCCTTTGGCAAGTTTAATTCATGAGTAAGCCCTAATAAAAAATTTTCACTGGACGAAAAAAACAAACAGTTTACTTCTTGGTGATTTTCTTGATAACGCCGCCTTATTTCTTTAAGGATACTGGTTTTACCAATACCACGTCCACCCATCAAAAAATAGTTTTGTGGTGTACCATATACTATTTGATCTATAACAGCATCACGTCCAAAAAACAAAGAACTTTTCGTTATTCCACCATGAGTTTGATAAGGAGAAATTCTGACAGCTATTAAATTCTTTTTAGCCAAATGTACAAATGTTTTAATACCATCAGAAGGTAACAGAAATAACCGTAATAGTTCTTTACCGTTGGGTATTATCCATTGGTTAGTGGAATCTTGTTCGTATTGAGTGATAAGCTTTAATCTTTGAGAACGTTTTAGACTTATCACTATAACATAATCTTGCCCCATTTTCTCTTGCTGAAGCTGTATAAACACATCACTTACCGACAAATTGACAGGCGGAAAATACACCAAAAAATTTGACAAGTTAAGCGGCACTGCTTCACTGATTTTTAATTCAAAAATGTTTTCATCTACTGATTTAAATGTGGCTGATAGTCTTTCTGCTAATAGTTCACACCGTTTAGAATTGGGAGTTCTCTTGGCAATAAATTTAATCGCATTATCTAGCCATACTTCTTCTATATTATTTGCGTCTAAAACAGATTCCAGATTACCAGTGTATTTTAACAACCTTCTAATGCTGGCAAGTTGTTCTAAGGAAAAATTGAATAATTCAGACGGATTGGCAATTAGTCTTTTTACATCAGGATGCGTATACAAACCAAAATAATACAATATGCTGAGGAATATAATTAAAATTGTGAATATTGATATAACTAACAATGTATAGTCTGGTGATTCTTTATCAGTCCATTTGAGTTGGCGGATACGATAATGCTGGTGGTCGGCGATATACATAGTAATATTACCATCTCGCCCAACGACTAAAGCAACATCTTCAGGATTATGAAGTGAAACTTGAGTAGAAAATTCACCCTTGTAACTTGGGCTAATACTATTAGACTGTACAATACTACTAAGCGAAGCCTCACCATTTCCAGCAACAGTACTTATTATATAACCCTGATCTGTTTTTTCTAATTTCCGAATTCTATTATTATAAAAATCAGCAATATACAAATTATCAGAATTATCCATTGCGATTCCAATCGGTAAATTGAATAATGCTTTTATAGCCGGTTGATTATCGCCATTGTACCCAGGTTTACCCTGAATACCGGCAATAGTGGTTATATTACCATTAGTATCAACTTTGCGAATCAGATGATTATAGCTATCGGCAATAAATATATTTCCTTTTCTATCTACCAATACATCTTCTGGTAGATTTAACTTTGTCTCAGTGGCTTTAAGATTTTCACCAGCATCATAACCCCCTTCACCATTACCGGCAACAGTCGTTATACGCTGAGTTTCAGCATCTACCTTAAGAATACGATTATTAGCTCTATCAGCAATATAGAGATTATTATCATAATCTATTGATATTCCACCAAAATTTGGGTCAATACTGGCTTCGATAGCTGGTTCACCATCACCAGAATAACCATGATTACCCTCTTCATTGACAACTGGAGAAATGTAGCCTTTTTCGACTTTATAAACTCTACTATCACCACGATCAAGGATATATAAGTTATCAGCATTATCTATTGCTACATCAATTGGAGCACTCAATTGAGTTTCTAATGCTTTATATTTCTCAGGATTATCTTCATTTTCCCGCCAACTTTCACAAATAACTTCTTGAGAGCGTTGTTTATGGCAACCAGCAACAGTCGTGATAATTCCAGTTTTTATATCAACTTTACGCACTCTCCGATTTTCCACATCGGCAAAGAAAACGTTACCCGCTTTATCTATTGCTAACCCGCGAGTCTTAGTTAATTTTGCTTTTACAGCCAAACCACCATTATCATCAGGATTAAATCCAACGTCTCCACTGCCTGCAAAATCATAGATTAAATAAGCAGCTTGCCCATAAGACAGCCAGCTTAATAATAAAAAACTTAACAATAATTTCCACATGTTATTGCTCGCCTAAGTTAAAAATTTCTGAACCAATAGTCCGCAATGTTTCACATCGCCAACATAATTTACCATCACGTTCCACTAACAAATTTTTCCAATAGAGTTTCCGCACTAAATTATCCAGAATAAAAGGTTGGACTTTAGCCACACAGTCTTGTTGTAAATATTCACCCATTTTGGCTTTTTCTTTAAGGAATGGCATAAAAAATTGCCAAACTTCTGATTTTAATTTCTCTGCATAGTTTTCTAAAGTTAAATTTGATGATTTAATGTCTAAACAACGCTTTAATAATTTAGGATGCCCTCCACTAATTTCTAGCAATTCCTTAGCTTCTAAATCAGATAACTCTAATTCAAATTGATATTCACCAATCACTTTGACTTCATTCACTCCCAACTCTGGCCAATGTTTAATCTCGCCATTATTCAAACCAGAAGTTCCTTCCTGATAATAAATAGTTTCCAACATCTCGCCACCGCATAAAACGACATGCAAAAGATTCTCATATTCATCACTTAAGCTGCGTAAAATGCCAATCAACTTCATTCGTGATTCGGGATCACCTTGCTCTAGCCGACTCACCAATAAAAACAAAGGCTCATTACTATTACTCAGTTGCTCCCTCAATTGCCACTCAAAATCTCCCCCATCTTGCACATTGGCAAACCGGCATTGTTGACCTAACGTTGCAAAATAGCGTTCCGAACCTGTATAGGGAGGCTGAATACTGAAAGTAGTATTGTATTTTCTTTTGGCATGAAACAATAACAGCTTTTGAATCGGCGGTTCATCCCAATTGGCATGATTTAACAAAGCGATAACTGGATAAGGCAACAGCGGTAATTCCTTTAACAAAGCCAATATATAATCAGTAAACATCAAACCAATAAAATCATCTCCCTCTTTATAAGTTTCAATAAAGCCTGCGGATTGTAAAATTTTATTTGTCTCTATATTACTCAATCGTAAAAATTTTGCAAGAGCAACTATCTTAGGACGATTTTTTAAATTTGGTTTCGTTAAGTTTTTTTGCCAATTATAAATCGTTTGCCTAGTCACTTTATCATCTTTAGTGCTAATCGCCTCAGCAACATCATTAGCTCCCGCCTTTACCCTTTGCATATATTGGGTGAGTAATTCCCCAAAAGTTAATTTTTCTGTCATAGATTTTTAATGGTTATTTTAATTTCTAAATCCAATATGGGGATAATTTTGTTTTTGGCGAGAGTTATAAAATTGTTTTTTTAAATATAAAAGCGAAATTGTGCTTGATGATGCTTGTGGACAAAAAAAAGAAACTTCTTTAAGTTTTAGTACTGACAAATTGATACGTCTATCAATTTGTCAAATTGTTAAATTTTATAATAGCTAATCATTATTGATTAAAGATTATATAAAAACATAACGTATAGTTTTTTGGGCATGATTATAACTGGAAATTTTATTTTTTAATTTATTATAATTCAATAAGTTAAAAATTTTAGCATTATGTTGTGCTGTTTTACCCTTTTTAAATAAAAATTTGTCTATATTATAGGCTATGGACTATATGTTAATATTCGCTCTAAAATTTCTTTACATCCTTGGGGTATATAGCCCGTAGGTTGGAATGAGCTTGCGAATTCCAATATTCAAAGATAATAACTTAAAAATACTGGACTTCCTCTTGTCAGTCCAACCTACGTGCTGGTGTATTTTTTTTACTAGCAGCATTTCAATCTTATGGGACAATTCCGATTTTGACGAGGCTCTGTAGCTTAATAGTATTAACCCAACACATTCACATTGGTTTAACAGGAAAATAAGTATGAACATACAAAAGATGATCTGGTTACTGATGCTAGTACTCAGCGGTTGTAGTGGCATTCAAGGAGACCCACATTTGTGGTATAAACAAAATTCCAATTCAGTATCGGTATTAACTATTGTTCAGGGTATAAGCATGAAAACGCCACAAGATGAGAAAAAACTCATTGAAGCCTATGCTCGCCATAAAGACATTCTGATTTTTCAACCTAGTTTTCTGGGTTTATCAGCGTTCTTAAAAGAATGGAATGGGGAATATTATCCAATTGATTTGTCTTCTGGTATACAATATACCCTCTCTGAGCGTTTTAAGGGACCACCCATTTTTAAAAAACTACTAGATAGTTGTGAAGTGGTAGAAAGTGGATTTTTTGCTGAACATAGCCAGCTCAATTACCATCATGAAATACAATGTGATAAGAAGCTCTTTGAAAGTGCCTTAGAAAAATTGGTCGCGCTTATTCCTTCGACTTTGATCTCCTCAAAATCGGAGAATAACAAGAATAAAGACAAATGGGTTCCGAAGCCCCCTAACATAACATATCAAAAATTTGCCGCCAAGTTAATCAAGGCATACTTGTTAGATTCATATGACATATTGGAAGGGGATATGCCCTTATCTAAAGAGACACAAATAGCACTTCAGCATCAGTTTGAAAATGAGAAACTGTATATTAAAAACGAGAAGAGTCGCATTGTGATCCAATTGCCCTTGGATAAGAAAGATTTTGAAGGTATCAAAACGCTAGAACGTGCTTTATTAAGGGCAACTGATTTGGCGGAAAAATCAGCTGAAACTCAAAAAGAAATGCTAAAACACCAGACTATTAAGAATTTGATAACTCAAATAGACTTAGATTGGAACTCAGAGAAAGCTGAAATTGGGTTTGATCTCATAAAAGGATTAAACGCCTATACTGCTTATGAATTCAATATCAGTAAGTCTGAACTGGTTGTTGATAAAGAATACATGGATAGTATCAGGCGAGTTCGTGAAGGGGGGATAAAAATAGCTACAGATATTACATTTTCTCGCTTAAAGGAAAAATTTTTTGGTGACCATAAATAAGGATGTGAAATTGGGATTCTACTTTATTGCCATTGGATATATTAGTGGTCAAGATGATGTTGAATACTATAGAAATCGGATTTTTCTAAAAAATCGGATTTTTGAAGTCGTTAGAAATCCGTTAGATGGTGTTCAACATCAAACTTTTGGCTTCAATGGCGGTGTGTCCATCATTAAGTTTTCTCAATAACATTTGGAGGAGTATGAAGTTTTTTCGCAAATTTCTATTTAGCAGTGTTTTTGTTGTACTCGCTTTTGTATTAACACATTCGGCATAAGCCTAAGGAGATTTTTTAATGAAACAATTGTTGGCAAATATGACGTTAATAAGTGTATTGATGTTATCAACACTTCATGTTTGGGCTGCAACAAATGCTCAAGATGCAGAAACTTTAATTGCAACAACAACCACTAAGGTGTTAGAAGCTTTAAAAAAGAACCCCAACCAAATACGTGGTTTAGTTGAAAATGAGGTATTACCCCATTTCGATTTGAACACAATGTCGACAAGGATGTTGGGAAAACACTGGAGACGGGCTAACAAAAATCAGAAAACCCGTTTTGTTGAAGGATTGCGGTATCTGCTAATATCCTTTTATTCCTTTCCACCGATAAAGGTTGCTCTAGTTGACCAGATTGATTACTCATCCAAAGCTCTAGGTATGATGGGCAAAAAAAAACCGAAACCCACCGCTTTGGTATCTGCTAAGATTTACCAGAAAGGAAAGTCAACGCCTATTGAGGTTGATTATTTCATGTACTTCAAATCGAAAAGCGAAAAGTGGAAAGTTTACAATTTGAGTGTTGGTGGTATGAATTTAGTCAACTCTTACCGCATAGCATTTAAAACGATAAGTAAAATCGATGATTTTATTAAACTGATGTCACACATTGTGCTTCCAAATTAATAACTGATGTTACGCACAATGTTTCCAAATTAATTAAGTTCCATAGCCAGGTTGGAGTGAGCTTGCGAACTCCAACATTCAAAGATCATAACTTCACTTCAAAAGGTTGGACTTTCTATCGTCAGTCTAACCTACGTGTTGATAGTTTATTTAAGAAGAATTACCGGTAGTATCGGTAAAGCGATATTATTAATTGATTGATTTAATTTATAAATTAATAATTTCATTATTTTTGGCCATTTTTTGATTAAGGAGTATTTTTGTGAAACGCATTAAGAAAAAAATCACCCAAGCACTCTTTTGGTTAATGCTTGGTTTAGTACCACAACTTGCTTGGGCTGAAGTACCTATGAAAAAAGCGGGAGATGTTGATAAGTTAAATGGGAGTTGCTCTTCTATTGAAAAGTTGGAAAGGCGAATCACCAAACTGGAAGCAGAGATTCAACGCTTACAGAAAGTAACGAGTCTCACTAGCTATGTTAAAACCTTAATGAAGGCAAAACATGGAAATGGAGATCAGGATATTTTTGTGACAGGTCCTGCTGAAAAAAGCTGTTCTGAGATTTGTGATTCTGTAATGAAACCAACTTGTAATTTAGGGGCAACAGCAACAGAAAGAAATACTCCAATAAAAGGCAGTTGCGTAGCCATGTGGTGTGAAGGTCAAGTTGCTTCGCGTAATATGCCCCCTCATGATGATCCTTTTTTTGAGTATGGATGCGATGTCATACAGCCAACTTATGGTCCTAAGCCCTGCAAACCAATGTGTATGTGTAATACAGGATGGTGTGGATGGCGAGATGACCAATTTTCTTTACCAGAAGGTATAAAATTTTGGTAAACATGTCTAATTTTTGTTCCAATGTTTTCACATTGGAATTTTTCTTAACCACCACACTAAATAAGGAAACTTTACATGCAAAAAATTCCTATTTTAATTACCATGTTATTGGCATTGACTTTTTTTATGCCCAGTGTTTCTTTCGCTAATAAAACTGTGAATGTTTGTCAAAACGACATTCAGAATTGGGAAAATGTGCATGCTGAAATAAAAGCATTGCGTGAACAAGTGAAAACTTCAGCCGAAAAGGTAGCGAAATTGACGAATGCGCTGAATGATTCTCAGAATGGAAAAACTGTTCAAAAACGTATAGCAGCAGAGATCGTAGATATTCGTAGACCATCTGATGGTCAAAATGCCGGCATGTTAAATATTTGGGATACTTCAGCTAAAATAAATTGGCATATTACTAACCGTAGTGATAGTAATAATGATCTTAAGTTTATTCTGTGGGATGGCAAAATTTTTCATGGTAGATTCCACATTAAAAAGGATGGTGGTATTTTGGTGTTTGGGAATGCTGATGTAAGAGGTAATATTCAAGCAAAAAATTTCCAATATACTTCTGATCAACGCCACAAACAAAACATCCAAACCATTAGAGATTCCCTTACCAAACTTGCTCAACTGCGTGGTGTCAGCTTTAACTGGAAAGACAATCCTAAAGAAAAACAAATTGGTTTAGTTGCCCAAGAAGTGGAAAAAATCTTTCCCGAATTAGTATCCACTGATAACAAAGGCTATAAATCTATTGATTATGGCAAGTTTACTGCGGTGTTGCTTGAGGGTTTCAAAGAACAACAACTGCAAATTGAAGAATTGAAAAGTATGGTTAAGCCTTAATTGTCTGTCAGAATCAGAACTTTTTCCTTGTTCCAACGCTCCAGCGTTGGAACCCTCTCATGACGTTCCCGCGTCACTCCCCTAAATAAAAGCATCTTATCCAACAAACATCAAATCATATTCGGCACAACACTGTTTAACTGAATCACTTGCCTCTGGGGAAATAAAAATACCAGTGACTTGTTTATCTGGTATTTGATGTTGGATTAACTGAATTTTCCTGGCAAAGGTGACAACATCTGTTTCTATGGCTGTCGTTTTGACTTCAAAAACAGAAAATTTGCCATTTTCAGCTAAAATATCAACCTCAATAGATTTACCTTTCTTTGGAAATACAATGCCTTCTTCATCCCTAAAAATTTGGCGTAATTGAATCGTTTCCGGTTTGATATCAGTTCTTTTTAAACCATAACTCAATCCCAATGCAAATAATTGTTCGGCATCCTTTCCTTTTTGATCACCCACATTTCCAGTCACCAGTTTTAACCACGCATCAAACTGCGTGATTTTCTTATCCATCCGATCCACCGTTGATTCAACCTTAATCAAACGGTGTTTCATGTCGAGCCGTTCACGCTTTTCTTCCTTCATATCTTCACGCAGTTGTTTAACTTCCTCCTGTAAAAGTTCAAAACGTTGGTTCATTTCCGCCTGTAGAAGTTCAAAACGCCGATCCATTTCCGCCTGTAAAAGCTCAAAACGCTTGTTCATCTCTTCAAAACGCTTGTTCATGTTATCACGCAATTGATTGACTTCCTCTTGGAGAAGTTCAATACGCTGTTCAACCTGTTTAAAACGCTGATTGGTGTCTTCACGAAGTAACTTCACTTCATTCAATAATTGAATAAATTCATCACGACGTGGAAATTGATGGGCAAGCATACCTTCTATTGTTGTAGCGATTTCTGGATTTTGACGCAACAACTGTGGCAAAGCCTGGAGAATATAGTCTTGCATTTGACTAAAATCTTGTTTTGCTAACATAATAACCTCTAAACAGTTGAGTGAAAAAAATATTGTATCATATAATCTGAGCATTGGTTCTTGGTTCAATGTTCAATTATTTTTTATTATGTCGAATTTTCAATAATTGAAATCTAGCGGTGGATTTAAAGGTTTATTAATCATTGCTATTTTTCACTAAAAGTAAGATAATACCACCGTTATATCATTAACCTTACTCACTACAATGGAAAAAACTATTGAGCAAACCACAATGCCAACTCAAATCTTACATTATCCGCCTTTATCATGGATTGGTGTATGACATTGTCGCTTATACGCCCTACAATAAAATCAACGACTTAACCATGTTAGGTGAGTCTGAATTTTTCTGCTATATAGCCCACTCTATCAACAATATCAGACACGGTGCGTATAGAATAAACGTCACCATCTATAGATAGAACAGCTTCTTCTAATAAAAGAAATTCCCATTCTACACCATCTGTTATAATACCATATACTCTATCCTGCCCAAATTTTTTTAGGGTAGCGTACATTTCAGCTAAACACTGCCCCAAACCATCAGAAAGGCTACTTTTCTTAACTTCAACAACTGAAACTATAGGGCGTACAAAATCTCTTATGTCAAGCGTTAAAGCACCATCATATTTACCATTTAATTGGTGTGGTAAGTGAGGCGTTTTTTCTTGGTTAATCTCCAAAATCGGCTCAAAGAAAATACCTAATTTATAGATTTTACTGGCTTTCCACAAAACATGGGATACTAAAAGGCTGCTTCTGGTTGCTTCGTTATCCGATTTAGAGATTTTAATACGTGATAACATATCTTTTACATCTTCTTGGAGAGAAGCATAATTTTCACCACTAGACTTAAAATGAGTAAATAAATCCTCATGTTCGCAAATTTTTATATTAAAAAAATCTTCTAACTCACTGGCCATATAATCTTTATATTCGCTAAATGCCATAAAAACTCCTTATTAATCGAATATTTTTTCTAGTTCCTGTGCGGTTGGCACTCATTGTTATACATCAGTCAAAATAGCCCGTCTTACGTGCTAAAAATAATCACACCTTGATTCACTTTCTGGCTATTTATTTTGAAGCCAATATGGTATCATAACATTTTTTTTACTCAGAATTTACAGGATTAAATAATTTTATGAAATTTTGTTCAAGAAATTTGCAATGGATCGCCATTGTAAGTTATTGTATGTTAAGTATTATCATAAAATCTAGCCTGGTACAGGCTGAAGAGGTTGTCATGGAAAATGATGAATTTAAAACGGGTTATTATGCCACGTCAAGGGAAGAAAAATTGGCTTCCATTATGAAGAAGAGAGCAGACGATTGGCGTGTAGGTTCCATTGTTTATCAGGTTCTTGTGGATCGCTTCGCCATTTCAAAAAATCTGGCCTCTAAAAAATCGTTGTATTCTCCCCCTAAACGGCTTCTAAATTGGGAGCAACTCCCTAAAAGAGGAAAGTTTCTTGGTGAAGAGGTTGGACTTTATGAACATGAATTAGATTTTTATGGGGGTGATTTACCTGCTTTGATTGAACGTGTTTCCTATTTAAAAGAACTGGGAGTAAATACACTCTATCTCAATCCGATTCATTATGCGTATACCTTTCACAAGTATGATGCGATTGATTATCGTCGTGTTTCGCCGGAATATGGAACCATCGAGGACCTTAAACAATTAACGGATACTTTGCATAAAGAAGGTATGTATCTTGTTTTAGATGGTGTTTTTAACCATGTTGGAAGTCGCTCCCATGATTTTCAAGCGGCGATAGACCCTAATAATCCACGACACAAAGAACGTAAAGATTGGTTTTACAAGGATCCAACTTCTCCAAATGGCTATAAATTATGGGAAGGCGTAGCGAACTTAGCAGAACTTAACCTTGAAAATCCGGCAGTGCAGAAAGCACTTTTTGCTGATAAAAACTCTGTGCTTGCCTACTATCTTCGTGAAATTGGCATTGATGGCTGGCGGTTTGATGTTGCTCATGATATTGGGCCAAAATTGCTCATGTTGTTCAACGAGTACACACATAAATACAAGAAAGAGGCTTGGACAACCGGAGAAATCATGCGCTATCATCTAGCAGAACCCTGGAGAGATGCGTTAGATGGTTCGATTCACTTTATTTTAAAACAGACGATTCTTTTTTTCCTACAGAATCAAATAGATGGTTATCAAATGCAAAAAATCATGGAAGATATTATCCATGAAAGTGCTTATGAATCTTTGTTGAAATCTTGGATTATATTAGAAAATCACGATACTCCCCGTATCTATGATTTATTGAACACAGAATCTGTACGCTTGGCAGAAATCCTTCAATTTACTTTAGCGGGATCCCCCCTTATTTATTATGGACACGAAATCGGTATGGGAGGTGCGGGTGATCCGGAAAATAGAGCACCTATGAATTGGAATTTAATTTCTACAAACAATCCTCATTTAGCATCCATACGCAAGCTGATTGATATTCGCCAAGCGTTGCCTGCTTTGCGATATGGAAATATGAAGGTGTTACCAGCACGGCAACAACTTTTTGCTTTTATGAGGTTTACTCATCGTGCCAACCAGCTTGTTGTTATTTTGGTGAATCCGACAACAGAAACGCTGGATGACCAAATTTTACTAAGCGATCCCTATTTTCCGACGTGGAAGAAGCTTGTAGATAAACTGGGTAGTTCCTATCATGTTCAAGTTATTGATGGCTTTATTGACGCTAAAAACATTCCTCCAAAATCAGCATTCATTCTTGTGCCAGAAGATGAGGCAATGAAACATTTTCGGCGGGTTGAATAATCTTTTTCTTGTTCCAACGCTCCAGCGTTGGAGCCTTGTTAGAAGACTCCAGCGTTACTCTTCTAAATAAAAGCATCTTATCCAATAAACATCAACTCATATTCGGCACAACACTGTTCAACTTCTTCACTTGCTTCTGGGGAAATATAGCGTTTTCCGATTGGATAAAGTACAACCTCCCCTAAATCCTCTCCTTAGTTAAAGAGGGGACTTGTACCTGACGCAATCGGGAAACGCTATATTTAACCCTTTCAGAGTTGGAACTAACCCCGAAGGGGTGAAACAACATAAGGAATTTAATTAATTTAGAAGTATAGTGCGTAACATCAGTTACTTAACATTCCGTTTAAAGCAAGTCGCATTACAATTTGGACAAGCATAAATATAATCGGGTTGATGGAAATGCAATGCTTTGCCACAATTATCACAATACAAAGTACCTAATCCAACAATTTCTCCACTATACCATTCTGTTGCCTGACGTGCTCTTTCTGCAAGATTTTCTAATTCCAGTTGAGTTTGATCAACCATCAAACTAAACATATTTAACAAACCTTCCTCAATTAATTCTAAATCAAAACGTATCCAATCAGCTAACGCTTGCTCGCCAGAGACAATAAATTCAGCGGCATCGTGTAAATCTCGGCGTAAATAATCACCAATACGCTCTGCTTCTTCACGAGTTAGTTCATCCAGTTCAACCGCCTTTTCTTTGGCATCCTCAATATGTTGTTGTAAGGTTTTAGTGGTTGAATGCTTTTGTGTTTCTTCAACCCGTACCATCATTTGTCGATAAGCGGGTACTAATTTATCTTTGGAATTTTTGTCGTCATCATGGCTCATGTTATTATTCCTTTTTTATGATTTAGGAATCGCCACAAAATAACTGCTTGATAACCACTCGCTAAGTTCTCCCCTCATAAAAAGCAGTTTGGGAGTGGAATGTTTAAAACAAGAAATTATTTCATGACTATTCCTTAAACTTTTTAATATATCGTCTAAAAAAGTTCTGTCTGGTAAAAAATCCAATTTTTCAAAAAATCTGAATTTTTAAGGAAAAATTTTATTTTGGCTGATGATTGAAGGCTATTTGCTATCCACAATAGAAATAGCTTTGCCTTGAAAATCAATAGAAATTTGTTTACCCGTGAAATGGAGGTAGTAACTACTTGCTGAAGCCAGTGCCAAAAAAAGTAATATACTTGTCCATGTTTTTAACCCTGAAAATAAGGCAATAATCACCGCTAAAAAACCACCAACATACAGAGTTGCTACTCCAATATCTTCAATAAATTGGTAAACCGGCGTAAAAATTTCAGGGAACGCTACATATAAATGCTGGTTACCAAAAGCTAACAACAGCAAAATAAATCCTACCAGGAAAAAAAATGCTTGTTTCATTCATCTACCTCTATTTTTATTGCCTAAGTTAATTTTTAAAATAATGGATATTCAAAAAATAATTTCTTGCCTAGCAGGTTTTGAAAACCTAGCAAATTTTGTAAAAACTATTAGAAACTCCTCAGTTTAATGTATCAAGAAGTAAGGTTAGTGTCTATAGACAAAATATCAAAGAAAGATTATATTTTTGTAACTACTCAGTCTCATGATGAATGTTAATACTTTTTTATAAGGAGTGACGCTGGATCGTCACGAAATGCGTGATCTCCGCTGCGCTTCGTTACTTCGTTGCCAACGCTGGAGCGTTGGAACGAGAGGCTGAGTAGTTACATATTTTTTTACATGATTCAAAATAATTCAAAGTCGATGTAACAAATACCTCCTCATCTTAAAAATTAAGATAAGGATATAAACATGAAATAATTTTGTAAACCACCCCAACCTAGTGGAGGAATCCCCATTCTTTCGATTCAGGGGGGTAGTGCAGGATCGCTCCAATTCCAAGACGATCTGCTACAAGGGGGCAACCATAAAGGATTACCAGAACAATTGATGCGTAGGGGGTAATCCCCTGTGGTTGCCCTTTCTCTAGGATGGTATGGGGACTTCCGCTTTTCTGCACTAGGGATGATTGTGAATTAAGTTATCGAAATTATTTTATGCACGTTCTTTAGTTATATCAATAGATTATAATATTTAAAATGTTACTTTAATCATTAATCATTTTTCATTTTTCATTTTAATTCGTTGTGAATACTAATCTTGTTTATATTGATCCTGCTACCGAAAGATTTGCTGTAGCCTTATCTATTGCCGCAATAATACATGCTGTTATTATCTATGGTGTCGGTTTTGCCATGCCAAAATTTACTAATCCTTTGAATACCACAATGGAAATTATTTTGGTACAAAAAAGTACTGAGCAAGCACCAACTGATGCCAATCAATTAGCACAAGTCAACTACGAAGGGGGAGGGGACAGTGAACAAGATGTACGCCCCGCCACACCTACCATAGCTCCTTTTCCAGATCAGACTGCTGAAATTGTTTTGACAAATCCCCCCCCACAAATTGCAGCAACGCCTGATGAAAATAAAATAGAAAAAATAGTAACGGAACAATTCTCTGAACATAAAATAGAACAATTTCAAGAAGTCAATGAACCTGATGAAGCGGCTGAGCAAGGCTACGACTCACAAAATTCTATTTCAGAAGATTATATTGCTGAAAATATTTTATTTCTCAATGTCAGGGCAACAAAACATGCGAGTATACAGGCAGAATTGGATAAAAAATTTGAAAACCATGCCAAGCGGCCTCGCAAAAAGTTTATTAACGCCAGTACCAAAGAATATAAATATGCTAATTATATGGTTTCTTGGAGACGGACAATTGAACGCATTGGTACATTGAATTACCCTGAAGAGGCTAGTCATAACAACATTTCAGGGTATTTAATTTTAGATGTTGCTATTAATGCTGATGGCACGATATATCAGGTTGAAATTAAAACACCTTCCGAATATAAAATATTAGATGAAGCCGCACTACGCATAGTGCGCCTTGCCGCCCCTTATGCCCCGTTTCCAGAGGACATCCGCACAGAAATTGACATTTTACATATCACTCGAACTTGGATATTTAGTTACGATAGCTTGATTACTCGATAAGTAGTATGATGAATATTAAATACTTCAATTTCATTTTCAATGGCAAATAGGAAATGTGGAATGAGATTAAAAATTTAATATTATAATATTTAATATTTAATATTTTCATTTCGCGAAAAATGGCACTGGAGTTGTTAAATAGGAATGCTTCACACAAGGGCAACCACAAGGGATTGCCCCTACAAATCCTCATGTTGTTTCGGGGGCATACTGATTATGATTGTCCTGCTCTCATAGAAACAAGATTTTAATCAATCCCACTCAATAACCCCAGTACCCTATTTGCCATTGCTGTTAAAATTGTTCCTATAATTCATGTCTCACAGTGCTATAGCCATGCTAGAAACGACTTACTTAACTAACCATTTTTTAATTGCCATGCCCAATTTAGGTGATCCTAATTTTTTTCATGCAGTCACTTATATTTGTAAGCATGACAAAGAAGGAGCAATGGGAATAGTCATCAATCGTCCAATGGATTTGGACCTTGGTGATGTTCTTGAACAGATGGAAATTAAAGCCGAAGATCCCCGTGTCACCCGCTTACCTATTTATGAAGGAGGGCCAATGCAACGTGAACGCGGTTTTGTGATTCATCAACCCATAGGACAATGGAATGCTATGCTAACTGTGAATAATAATTTTGGCATTGCCACTTCTCGCGACATTATTGATGCTATTGCCAAAGGACGTGGCCCACATAATATATTCATTGCGTTAGGTTATGCGGGTTGGGGAGCGGGACAATTAGAACAAGAAATTATTGATAATATTTGGCTCAGCATCCCAGCTGATGCAAGTATTATTTTTGACACGCCGCCGGAACAACGTTGGCACGGAGCGGCTGCTAATTTTGGAATTGATTTAACTTTGCTCTCTAGTCAGGCAGGACACAGTTAGTTATTGTCCAAAATTTATACTGACAATTTATACTCAATTTGGTATTTAATTTTTTTGGTAATTTAGTTCCATCTTGATAGGAGATTTTGGGATGTGCGATCTATTACAAAGTTATTGTTATGGTAAATTTTTTGATGATACACTACAAAACTCCGCTAAAGTACGAAGAACTCCTCATTATCGAAAAATTGACAGTAAGAATTTATTGACAAAAAAACTTTAATTGAAACTAAAAAATTTTTACATTTTACATTTAATTATAATTAAATATGTACATGATGGGATTTGATTATGGTAGCAAGCGGATTGGCGTTGCAGTGGGGCAAACTTTAACTACTACCGCCAGCCCATTAGCTATTGTGCAAGTAAAAAATCAGAAAATTGACTGGGCTTGTATTAATGCTTTGGTTCAAGAATGGCAGCCAGATGCCTTTGTGGTGGGTTTACCGTTACATGCTGATGGCTCTGATAATTTAGTAACTATCGCTGTTCGTCGTTTTTGTCGACAATTACAAGAACGTTATCAGTTGCCTGTCCATACCATTGATGAAATGTTATCTTCAGTGGCAGCGGCTGAACAGCTAAAAGATCAAAGAAAAAAGGTAAAAGGTAAAAATATTAATCCTTCCCTTTCCTATTTTTGTTCTCCCATTTCCCATTCAAAAAAAGGCGAATTAGATGATATCGCTGCACAAATTATTCTTGAAACGTGGTTTACCGAATGTCTATAAATCAAATTGATATGCTACTTTGTAGCATGGCTAACTATTTAAATCAACACTTAAAAATAAAAAATCGTGACGATGTTTTAATGATTGGTATACACACAGGAGGTGTGTGGGTGGCTGAGCGTTTACATAGCTTGCTTAACTTATCAACTCCATTAGGGCAATTAAATATTGCATTTTACCGAGATGATTTTAGCCATATTGGTCTTCATCCTCACGTTAAACCTTCTACCTTACCCCTTGAAGTGGAAAATCGTCACATTATTTTAGTTGATGATGTGTTACATACAGGACGCACCATACGAGCTGCCCTTAATGAAATTTTTGATTATGGCCGTCCAGCCAGTGTAACACTTGCTGTTTTGGTAGAACGAAATGGACGAGAATTACCTATCCAACCTGATGTAATAGGTTGTTCACTTTGTTTAGAAAATGGTAAACATATCAAACTTCATGGGCCTGATCCTTTATGTTTAGAAATTCGCGGAACTGCATGAATAATATTCAATTAGACAGCCAAAATCGTCTGAAACATTTTTTAGGTATTGAAGGCTTAAAAAGAGATTTACTCATTGAAATTTTAGATACCGCCGCATCTCTTATCAACGTCCATGAAAAGGCTGTCAAAAAAGTCCCCTTACTCAGGGGTAAAATGGTTATTAATTTATTTTTTGAACCCAGTACCCGTACTCGTACTACTTTTGAATTAGCGGCTAAACGTCTCTCAGCAGATGTCTTGAATTTCAATATTGACACCTCTTCCAGCAGCAAAGGTGAAACCCTTATTGACATGTTGCGTAATTTAGAGGCCATGCACTGCGACATGTTTGTTGTTCGTCACAATGCAAGCGGCGCAGCGCATTTCATGGCTCAACATGTTGCCTCACATATCAGCATTATCAATGCTGGTGATGGACAACACGAACATCCCACCCAAGCCATGTTGGATATGTATACTATCCGTCAGTATAAAAGTGATTTTACCCCGTTACGTGTCGCTATTGTAGGCGATATCCTGCATTCACGCGTTGCCCGTTCTAATATTCATGCTCTTACCATTTTAGGGGCTTCCGAGGTGCGCGTTGTTGGACCAAAAACGTTAATTCCCAAAGGGATAGAAGAATTAGGTGTAAAAGTGTTCCACGATTTAAAAAGGGGATTATGTGATGTTGATGTTATCATCATGTTGCGTTTACAACGAGAACGGATGCAAGGTGCATTATTGCCAAGTGCCTATGAATACTTTCAATATTATGGACTCACTGAGAAAATCTTAAATGTAGCTCATCCAGATGCAATTGTGATGCACCCTGGACCTATCAATCGTGGCGTAGAAATTGATTCCACCGTTGCCGATGGAGTACGTTCCGTTATTTTACAACAAGTGAGTAATGGTATTGCTGTTCGGATGGCAGTGATGGCAATGACATTAAGCACCATGGAATCCCCCTCTTTGAAAAAGGAACAGTAGGGCGTAAATTATTCAAAACAAAAGGGGGAACCCACTAAATGACTACACTCAGTATTCTTGGAGGGCGGGTAATAGATCCCGCTTCCAATTTAGATTTAGTCACTGATTTATACATTGTCGATGGTAAAATACTTAGCATAGGCACACCTCCAGCTAATTTTTCGGCAGAGAGACAAATTGATGCTAAAAACCAAATTGTTTGCCCTGGCTTAATAGACTTAAGTGTGCGTTTACGCGAGCCTGGGGCTGAACATAAAGGCACTATAAAAAGTGAAACTCATGCAGCCGCAGCAGGTGGCATAACGACACTTTGTTGTCCACCCGACACAAATCCTATCATTGATACACCCGCTGTGGTGGAACACCTTTCTCATCGTGCTATTGATGCGGGTATGGCAAAAGTATTACCGTTAGCTGCACTAACACAAGGTTTAAAAGGTGAGCATTTAGCAGAATTAGGACACCTCAAAAAAAACGGTTGTATTGGAGTGAGTAATGTACAACCCATTATCAACACCAATGTGTTACGTCATGCTTTAGAATATGCCGCTAATTGTGAATTGAAAGTTTTTATATATGCTCAAGATCCTTGGTTAACCTGTGATGGCGGCATTCATGAAGGTGCTATCAGTACTCGCTTAGGTTTATATGGCATTCCAGAAATTGCTGAAACCATTGAAGTTGCGCGTCACTTATTCTTAATTGAAATGACGGGAGTGCAAGCACATTTTTGTCGACTTTCCACCGCCCGCGCCGTAGATATGGTCAAACAGGCACAAGCTAAAGGTTTACCTGTTACGGCTGATGTCAGTGCTCATCATCTCTTTTTAACCGATGTGGACATAAGTGATTATAGTAGTCAATGCCATGTCAATCCCCCATTACGTAGTGAACATGACAAAAAAGGTTTACGCGAAGGTTTAATACAAGGTGGCATTAACGCCGTATGTTCCGATCATCAACCGCACGAAACCGATGCCAAACTAAGCCCATTTGCTATGACTGCACCTGGTATTTCTGGTTTAGATACCTTATTGTCACTCATTTTGAGTCTTGCTGAAGAAATGCAGATAGATTTAATGACGGTACTTGGTTATGTCACTTATCAACCGGCCAAAATATTAGATATAGATGCAGGGACTTTAGCTATAGGTAATGCTGCTGACATAGTTATTTTTGATCCGAGTCACCATTGGATATTAAGCGAAGACAATATGCACAGCCTTGGACATAATTCCCCATTTTTAGGGAGAAAATTTAAAGGAAAAGTAATGTATACGTTGATTAACGGGCAAGTAGTTTATACACATAGTAAAGTGAAAAGTGAAAAGTGAAAAGGTAGAAGTTACCGATTTAAGTGAAAAGTGAAAAGTGAAAAGTGAAAAGTGAAAAGGTAAAAGTTACCGATTTAATAGATTCATTGGATAAATGCGTGGTAATAATGTTTCTAAGACTTGCCAACTATCGTCTTGTTGAGCAGTAACAAGCACTTTAAGCAACAAAGCTGGCAATAGTGCGGTTTCCTCCTCTTGTGAAATGATAGCGGCATTCTCCGTCACTTTTTTTAACTCATCAATCATTGCTTGCCAATGGTTTAATCCGTCAATAATGGATTGTAATGGCAAGGCTGCCAATGTTGGTGTGGCAAAGCGTATTGTCAACGGATAAATTGCTTCTCTCAAAAAGTTTTCCTTAATCAGTTTGTCAATAGATTGCTCTAATAATTCACCTTGTAAAGTATCGATTAAATCTACAGCTGTTTCTATGATAGCCATAGGTAACACTTCATCATTTTTCAATCCACTTAGTTTATCCTTGTGGGTTTGCCAAAGTGATATCACTTTCTCCATTTTTCCTTGATGTTGGAAAAGGGCAATCTTTCCCATCAACAAATATGGATTAAAAAAAATATTCTGTTTTTTATCTGCTTTTTCAGCCAGTGTGTACCATTCCTCGGCTTTTACTAATTCATTTTGTAAGAGATGGGCATGTCCAAGATAAATTGCGGTTTGTCCATCTCTAATTTTTTGAGGTTGTTTTTCCCACGATTCTAAAAAATAAGTAATCGCTTGAGCATATTCTCCCTGTCGCATAAGGGTTTCTCCAAGACGACTCAAGGTTTTATAAATTTTAGAATCACTATAGTTGCGTTGCTTTTCTAGTATTTGTTGAATTAACTTTTTCGTATTTTCCAAGTATCCCATATCCGACAATATACAGGCAATACTCTGTTGTAAGCGTTCTTTTGAGGCAGGCTGTTCATGGTGAAGTCTCCATTCCATGCCATATTGTTGCAAGGCTTCCCCAAACTGTCCACGTAAATAAGCTAATCGCCCTAAATGATGTCGCCATAGTCCACCTGCTAAATTATCACTTAAATGAGGCACTAAAGTTAATAATTCGTCTTTTGCCTGATTTTGCCTTTCTAAAAATTCTTGAGTCCCTGTATTGTCACCTATTTCCATCAATCGGTAAGCCGCTTCTTCCCAATATACGATAGAGAAAACCAGAGGAAGATTTTCCATAGTGGCTTTTTGACTAAAATCCTCCCAGGCTTGAACTATTTCTTCAGAGACAGGTGGATTTTGACGTTGCTGGCTGATTAAATCTAACAATTGATAACCGTGATTGAGCAAAATGGATTCTGGTTGACAAAGTGCCTGTAATTGCTCACGTTCATAAACAACACAACGTACATCATTTTGCCACTTTTCCAGAACAGGTTGACTGTCTAAAGACACCTTAAAGTCAAACAACGCAAAAGCAAAGGCTTCTTGTATATTTTGAGGAAAATTTTCATGAGTGAGTTGATGATAAAGTTTACCTGCTGATAAAGGTTGTTGTTTTTTGAGTTCATGAACATTAAATATACGTAGTACAATAGCCGCTTCAACTGTTTGGGCATTTTTTACCTCGGCTGGGTTAGGTGTACCCAAAAAAGGTTGCCAAGGAAGTGGTGGTACTTTTTCCCATGAATCGGTGTAATGCACTTCAAATCCTAAATAACCTAGTGATGCGCCTAAGGTAATGTCTGAATTTGTCTGAGTGTTTTTTAATGTGAATGATGGTTGAAGTTGCCATATTGAGGGACAATGACGTTGTGGATGAGGTAAACCGACAATAGGCGAACGTACAGGAAGATTTATTTGCCATCTCATGCTAATAACTCCTCAAACTTAAAGAATTTGACATTATTCCAACTTTGGTTAGGATCATGTAAGCGTATCTCGCCTTGCTTATTTTGACTTAAAGCTAATAAAGTCGCGCTTATCTCAGCAATACGATTAAGTACGTCAATATCCAAAGCACTGTCTTTAAAGTAATTTTTTTGTAAATCCATCAGTGTACCACACTCATAGTGAACCATTTTAGTACGTTGCCAAACATGCAAGCTTTGCTGAGTACGGCTTAGAAGCCCAGAAAAAAGGCTTTTCTTATAGTTATCTAACTTGAGGCTAGGCGGTGTTTGCTGTGTATCATCCTTTTTGGAAGAGTCCTCTGAAATATCTAAAGGAACCCGTGGAATTGGTGCAATCAACAAGGTATCATCTTGTTTGAAATATGGAATAACTAATGCAAGCAATAACCCATAGGCTTGTCCTAAAACATGCGCGTAATCTTCTTTCTGATGTAAATTCTTTTTAACCCATTCAGTATTGCCATAAGTGCATAAGGTTATTAGATGGGGATGTTTAGCCAACCACCCTAAATTGAGACACAATTCATTTTTTAGGCGGGCAAGCGGTGTCGTTTCCTTAACCATGGTATCAAGAGACCAAAGTCCTCGTACTGATTGTTTTTTAAAATAGTTAAGTGCATCTTTGAGATGATGAACACTATCAGGATTTTCTTTGGGTAGATTTTTGAGAGGTTCTTTCATGCGTTGTTCAATGGTTTGGTTCTTGAAATCTTCTTGTAGTACTGATTTCCAATCAGAAATCTTTGCGATGACCAAAGAAGCTCCTAAAAATTGCTTGTCATTCCAATCACCTGTGTCATCTCCAACGGCTAACCACAAATCACCTGTCATATTGAGTTACTCCATTTACTAAAAAATGTTTACAACTTAAGCGATATCAGTATAGATGTACTCAGTATAAACTTTACAGAAATTTGAGCAAAACTCTCTTTTCTTATTTATTTTGGTGGAATAAAAATTTAAACATAAAGTAAATATAGATTTTTGATCCGATATTAATAAAATTGTACCACATATTTAAGATGAATCTCTTTTGTTCTTAACAGCTTTATATAACTTGAGGTAAACTCACTCAGGAATTTATATAGCGTTTTCCGATTGGATAAAGTACAACCTCCCCTAAATCCCCTCCTTAATTAAAAGAGGGGACTTGTACCTGACACAATCGGAAAACGCTATAAATGCGAATTAAGAGTTGGACAACTCATTGAAAAATAACACGATTAAAATTGATGATTTGACATATCTTGCCCTGTTAATTTTCTAACATACTGTTTTTACTAGATATGAAAGTTTTAACCCTTAATTCGCATTA
>JAUCGK010000171.1 GCA_030378085.1 Candidatus Parabeggiatoa sp. HSG14 | reverse complement strand
ATAATGGAAATCTAAGAATGTCTATAACCCATTGATTTATTGTAGTCAGATTCAAGGCGATATCGTTATTTTGATAGCATGATTTATTATAATTCAATGACTTAAAAAGTTGAGCATCGCGTTATTTACTATCAATCATTAGCTAATTTTTATAAATTAAATGACACCCTTCATTTACCTCAAAAAGGACAACCACAAGGGATTGCTCCTACCACAGAAAATAGGCATGTAGGGGCAATCCTTTATGGTTGCCCCTACATTTTTTGTTGGGTGTCAATTAAATCATGAAATCAATACATTCAAGATATACGGGTCTGATTAAAAGTGCATGGACAGTGTTAAACTATAACAAATACATTTTAAATTAGCTAATGTCACCTGAGTTCGATACCATCCTAGAGAAAGGGTAACCACAAGAGGTTACCCCCTTGTAGCAGATGGTATTGGAATTGGAGCGATCTTGCACTAGTAATAATGTGTGGCGGGTAACGTTTGTGCGTTATAAATGGTAGAGACAGAAACACATTTTATTCAGTTAAATCGGATTCAAAGGGCCAAAAACAGTCTCTTCCTTTTCTCTAAAACCCTTTTTCTCTTTTAAACGAGTCAACAATATCCCACAGCGTTTTTTCCAATCCATCACGTCAAATGTCTGTTTACCATATAAAGCCGCATTAAATTCATTAAATAAATCAGCGGTTTGTCCACTCCCTACATAATGCTTTGTCAGATGTTGAGCAATGGTTTGCAGTGATGCATTTTTAGAGATTTGCCACCGTAAATGTGCATATTCTTGAATCAATTGTTTGATAGCAGCTAATTCGTTGCTAGATTCTAAGCGTTTTTTAAAAACCGCGTCACTCATCCATGATTTTTTATCGCCAACCTGCCGTTGATATTCCATTTTAGAACCCAGACGATAACGTGTATACCAAGAATGCCATAAGGCAATGAGCAAAGCAGAAATAGCTAATGCCAAAAGTGCCTGTTGCGCTTGGCTAAAATATATCTGCTGTGATGCAGGTTGATTGACAACGGTTATTTTTTGGGGGGGGGAGGCTGTTGTTGCAATATTAGCGGGAGTCATCTGACTTTGGGGAGTCATATAATTTTGGTTAGGAATGACTTTGATAGTTTGCGTGGGTAATTCTGCCCAAGCGAGCGCATTTTTTTTGACATTCCACCAAGGAATGCGGATAGCTGGTAGTTGCAATTGGCCTGTGTTGAGAGGAATAAGACTAAAGCTTTGGGTAATTGTTGTGACAGGCGTTTTTCTATCCTGTAATATGCCACGTTCTGTTTCTGGTTTTGGAGCGCGAACTCGAAAATCTGCGTTGGATTGTACAAAAGCTGTTAAATTAGGGGGTGCTTGTCCGCCCATGCTTTGAGCCACGAGAGTCAATGTCCTAATTAAAGGTACTCCTACTATGACTGATTTTTGGATATCGCTTTCCCAATTTTGTTTGAGTCTTAAATAGGTAAGTGGTAACCAAGGATGTTGCGATATTTGTGGTGGTTGTACTTTAAGTGTGAATGGCTTACTACTAATAGTGGTTGGGCGATAATCTGGACCAAAACTAAAAAAACTGTTTCCAAAATTATTGCCACGGCTATCAGGTTTCATTGCCTTCATTTTTGCAGAACCTAATTCCAGTTTACCACTGCGTAATGGCGTTAATATATAAGTGACTTTCGCCACAATCATTTGTTTACCATTATTGACTGTGCGTTGTTGAGTCATTTTACCCAATTGTTCCATAATGACACCATCACTTGGCAGAACCGGTTCTAATTCACGAAGATTACCCTTATGGTATAAACGCAAGGTATAAAGTAGCGGTTGATGCAAATAAGGGGTTGGATTAGAAACAGTTGCCTCTAACCGAATGCTATCATTGCGCTTAACAGGCGTTTTAGTCACTTTGAGTCTGATGGGTTGACTCCGCAAGTAACCTGCATCTGTATTTACAGTTAGGGAGGGAATAGTAAAAGTACCTGTTTTTTGAGGTTCAAGCGTATATTGCCATACGATTTTACTCGACATTCTGCCATTAATGATTTGTGTCATCTGCTGATGTTGCGGCCCATAAACAGCAAACACTTTTTCTAATTGACTGACATCAGGAGAATCTGATGCTTTAGCACCCGATAATTCCAATTTCAAAGTGACTGTTTCTCCCAACATTACACGGTTAGTATCAACAGTTGTAACAAATTGGGGAGCTGCAACAGCGGGAAAAATCCCAAATAATAAATATGTCAAACAAACGAAAAATAATTTCTGCATAAATAATTACCTATTTCTTAAAATTTTTGTAACTACTCAGTCTCTAGCATTGGAACGAGGCTAAGTAGTTACCATCAATGAACGAAACAACAAACAAGAATACTCCATTACCAAGGTTTATCAGGAGGTGGTGTTTTAGCACGTCTACCATCCAAATAAAATTGCCCGCGTAATAATTGTTGAGGATTTTCAGCGATACGACTTAGCAGAGCGTCCGCCATCATATCGCTTTCATCAGGCAATTGTGCTTCACCCGAGGCTGCGGTACTGTCTGTCATTTCTTGATTGGGGTCATTTTCTGCTGCTTGTTGCGCTTGCTGAGCTTGTTGTTTGAGAGAATCATCCGCTGACTGTGCTTGCTGTTGCGAAGATTCATTTTGTTGTTCACTATTTTCGGCGGATTGAGATTGATTCTCTTGAGATTGTGCCTCTTCGCTTTGTTGTTCTCCTTGCTTTTGCTCAGAATTTTCAGACTGACTATTTTGTTTTTGCTCAGAACCTTTACTTTGCTCTGATTCTGAACTGTCCGATTCCTCCTGGTTAGAATCTCCTCTTTGAGATTGGTTTTTTTGAGATTGTAATTGTTGCTTGGCAGGTTCCAAATTGTGCCGTGCATTCTCATGATTGGGCTGTTCTTTTAACACTTGTTCATAAGCAGCAACTGCTTTTTCATAATCGCCTTGCTGAAAGTGGGCATTACCCAAATTATATAGGGCATTGAGTTTAACTTCTTGACGATTTGAAAGTGCAAAGGCTTCAGCCGCTTCTGCATATTTACCATCCCGATATAAAGCCACTCCCTTTTGATAAGAGTCACTAAACAATTCTGCGGCTTCAGAGTATTGTTCTTTTTCAAAAGCGGTTGCCGCTTGTTGATCAGTGTTTTTAAACCAATCATAAGCAACGACAATATTAGGAATACCTAGCAATAATAAAATACTTATGTTACGTTGAAACATTGTTTTCAATTTTCCTCTCTCTTATCTCATACAATTATTAGTTAGGGTAACCACAAGGGATTACTCCTACAAATCAATTTATGACGTAGGGGCAATCCTTTAGGGCGCATTCCCATTTTCCAGGTCATTAATGTAACGGTGGACGCATTTCTATTTTCCTGCTTATAACCTAACGGAAAACCCTGGAGGGGTTGAATGTGAATAGCCCCAGGTGAAACCTGGGGAGGGAAGCCAAAAAAACCTCCCAACCCCGATAGGGGTTGAATGTCATCTCGTTTGAAAGAAAATGAGGACACCGAAGGGGGTTGGAGCGTCTTGTCCCCTCAAGTTTCACCAGTGACTCTTAATATTCAACCCCTTCGGGGTTGGGTTTGGAGCGTTTTTTTTTCCCAGGTTTCACCTGGGGCTATTCACATTCAACCCCTATCGGGGTTCTAACCTTTACCCACAAGTAGGTAAACCTATTGAAATCAATAGGTTTTTGTTATAGGGAGATATTACTCTAAAATGAAATTGGCAAAAATTTGTCCTCTCGTTGTGCTTGGATTTCATGGGTGTTACGATTCTCTATAACCTTACTATACTATTTATACGATTAAATAATTTTTGGGTACTTGTGGGTAAAGATTAGATCGGGGTTAGAGCATTGGAAGTAACATTAAACCCTGAAAATGGGAATGCGCCCATCCTTTATGGTTGCCCTTAAGTTAATGGCATTGAATCCTAGTGCAGGATCGTTCCAATTCCCAATTACCGAAACAACAAAAAATAAAACGAAAAAATTCAACAAATTCTTGGTAATGGATCATCTTCCAATAATTCTAAAAATCGCTCACCGCCCAATTCAGTTTCAAGTATTAAATGGGGTTGCCCTTCTGACAATATACCTATTTTAGCGGCTTGCTTCCCGTCCGCTAAAGTCTGTAATGCAGCTAATGCTGTATCTGCTTGTTTTTCTGAAACCACAGCAACAACTCGCCCTTCACAAGCTAGATAATAAGGATCATATCCCAACATTTCACAGACAGAACGCACCGGCTCACGAATGGGTATTTGTGACTCAAATACTCTAATATTTAAACCCGTGGATTGACAAATTTCATGCAGCACAGAAGCCAATCCTCCTCTAGTGGGATCGCGCATAAATTTTAGTCCAGGTATTTTCAAGAGTGCTTGAGATAAAGGCAAAACATTGGCACTGTCAGATTGTAAATCGCCTCGCATTCCAAATTGTTCTCTTGCAAGCATTACAGCTATCCCATGATCGCCAATGGGCCCACTGACTAATATGATATCTGAGGGACAGATTTGACTTGTTCCTAGTTTAATACTTTTATCACGTAATCCAACACCTGTTGTTGCTAGATATAATCCCCCTCCCTCACCTCGTGCCACGACTTTGGTATCACCAGCAACGACTGATACATTTGCTTCTTTTGCTGCGGTTCCTAAACTTGCAATAATGCGATCAAGCTGTGTAATTTCTAGCCCTTCTTCAATAAATGCGTTGAGCGTTAAATATTGTGGTACAGCACCACTCACACACAAATCATTAACGGTACCATGCACAGCTAAACTGCCAATATTTCCGCCTGGAAATTCCAATGGTTTAACAGTAAACCCATCTGTTGTCACCATAACTTCTTGTGTGCCATCAATAGGAATAGCTGTTGCATCAGTGTTGGTATCTAATAATGAGTTATTGAGATGATAGGCAAATAAATTATCAATTAACTCACGCATAAAACGTCCACCATTTCCATGAGCAAGTTGAATATATTGACTTTGTAGATTTTTTAGTCTCTTTTCTGCTGTCGTCATTATTTGATAATTCCTAAAGTAAACTGCTTGATTAATGCATAATTTTTATCAAGATATCTATTTAAACAAAACTTCTCGTTGAATAGTGGGATGAAAAGTAAAATCTTCTATTTCAACTTCCCCCTGATAAATCCATCCTCGTTTGGCTCTTGTACCTACTTCAGTTGTTCCAGACAATATCATTGTAAACTCCAAATCTGGATTGCCAATGAGGTTAAACAACTGAATCAAACGAGTAAGCGTATCGACATTATTTTTACCGACAAAAACATCCAAACTTTCCTCCTTAAGTTGTTCTGAACCATCTTCACTGGCTGGAAAAGAAAGCACTTCAGATTGCGTTGTGCCTAAACGCACTTTTTGATCCTTATCATCTTTCAAAGTAATAACAAAGTTTGCTTTCTTGAATTTAACGGCTGTTTTAGCAGAAGTACTAAAAAGCACAACAACAATGGCTCTAAAGTCCTTATCAGTTTGTTTTAAGGTAATACTCTTTATAGCCTTGATATCAATCTTATCAACGATTTCAAGAGAAATGGCATAAGTTGTTCCTAAGCTAAAAAAGTAGAAACAGAATATTGCTACAAGTTGTGATAGTAAATGTGAATGACGCATATTTTTTCTAAGGGAAATACTATAGCTCTTTAGATAAATATTTTGGCCTTGAGACCTGCCAGGTTTTTAAAACCTGGCAGGTCTGACAATTTTGACTTATTTGAAAAGCTATATATTTTAATGACTGATGTTACACATTGTGTTTCCAAATTAATCAAATTCTATAGGTTTCATCTCGTTGGGGTGAGTTTTAACCCCTAAGGGGATTATATAAGAATAGCCATCTTAGAAACATGTACAAAATAACTTCGACAATTAAACCTGACAGGTTTCCAAAACCTGTCAGGTTTGCGATAAATTATTTCATGCACGTTTCTTAGATATTGGTGGAACTTAGAAGCACCTTGCGTAATATCAGTTAATGATTAAATTTTGCCAATAATTCTTCACGAGAAATTTGTATGAGCAAACGTGATGATTCTTCAAGTGGTAACTGTAACAAGGAATTAATGATTTGCGGACGTACTTCCTCTTTGCCGAATCGGGCAAAAATGAGGTTTTCTATAAACATCCGTTGCATTTCTAAATTACCTTGTTGTATACCTTGTTGCATGCCTTGTTGCATGCCTTGTTGCATGCCTTGTTGCATGCCTTGCTGCAAAGTTTTTTCACGCCATTGTTGGTAAACTGGTGATAAGTTCATAAGTAATTCCTCCTCATCTTCCGTTTTTTTGTCTTTGGTTTCGATAGAAATACGCCATATCGAAAGTAATTCTTCCACCTCAGTACGTACAATATCATCCTCTGGGAAAGCAAGTATTTCCTCAATGGCTTGTTGTTGCGTTTTGCCTTTTCCTAACAATCGAATAAATAAGGTTTCTGGGATAATTGGTAAACGATTAATAGCAATGATTGCAGTTTTCCAACCTTTATTACAAAAATAAATGCCTTTGTACCAATGAGATTTTTTTAAAGTATCCCCAAAATCGTTCAATAGTCTATCCGAGGCAGAAGTTGCTAAAATCCAAAGATTGGGTAATTCATCTTCTTCAATAGACTTCGGCTGATTATCATCTTGTTTAGCTCGTTTAGATTGCTGACGCTGTAATTGATTATGTAAAGCAGAAAGTTTTTGTAAACATGTTCTAATTTCAGCGTTAGTTGGTTGGGAGCGAAACGGTTCTAATAAACAGGCCCCGCTTTTTCCTATTTGTCCCAATAAACCCAGATTTTTAATCTTTATTTCAGTCACATTTTCGGGAACAAAATAAAGATCAGCATGAAGGGGTTCTCCAGCAATTTCACGGTTTGTGACTACTTGACCTATCTGTTCAAGCAGTCCCGCAAGATATTGTTTCGCATATTGGTCATGTTTAATTCTAGTCATAATATTTGGTTTTCAAATAAATTTATTTCATGTAAAACGCCAACGTAATGCGACATAACCAAGAATAAAAAATAAAAAACTGACACTAAAAAGATAAAATAAAGGAGGCCATAAATAGCCCACATCCACATCTCCCCATTTTCGCTGCCTAAAGAATGTACTAACCAATGAAATGTTTTTTGCTTGAACAAGATCGAGTTCGCCACTCCCTTTGGGATTCACCTGTAATTTTAAAATACCTCCTTTCGCATAAACATCAGTTGTTAAGATAGATTCAAATGCCCACCTTTGGATAGTGACAGCACTTAAAACATTAGAAATATGAGACCAAATTTTACTTTGCTCTAAATCAACCGGGGGCCGTAACAAACCACCAAATAATAATTGAGGTATCATCAATAGGGGAACTAAAGTCAGTGCCACACGGTAACTGCTGACTACACAAGAAATAAATAATCCCATAGAAGCCGAAGTAAAAGCGGCTGCCCATAGTATAAGCCAAATCCATACCGCATGAGTCCATGACAATTCTAATAATAGCGGCACAACCATGATAGACAATAAACCTGTTTGTACCCCTAAAATAATAGTTAAAACAAATATTTTTGCTGATAAATAGGGAAAAATAAACAAATAAGAACGACTTTCTCTTCTTAATATATGTTGTTCTGTGACAATTTCTTTAACTGATCCCATAATACCAAACCAGATACCGGCTGCCACCAACAGAAAATAAACACTCCCACGCCGCATACTGGCAATATCACTAATAGGTTGTATGGGTTCCTTTAGGTGATTCCATGTTAAATTTGGTAACAGCACATTTCTATCTTCAAAATACGGTCTGATTTTTTCCTCAATATAGCTAAGCCGAGATGTTTCGATAGTTTCCTGAGCAAGAAATTTGGCATGTCTATGTAATTTATCAATATTAACTGTTTTACGTGCGTCTTCTAAGGGTTCTTTCATGACACCAAAATAATACAGTATTCTTGCCGTTTCATCGAAATTTTGTTTATCACGGTCAAAATTATAAAAAGCACCTATAATTAATAAAGCAATAAGGGGTACTTGTAGGATAATTAATGAAAGATTGAGTTTATCCGCAAAAACAACTTGAAAATTACGTTGTATTAAGACTATCCATTGTGATAGCGATATTCTAAATGTGCTTTTAGAGAAATGTTGACGGGACATTATTGTTATGAATTTACGAAAACGTACATCAAAGGAGTGATAAAGTGAAATTTATCTTTCAATTGTCCTTGTTCAAAACATGTAGTCAGCTTTTCATTATGAGAGGGATTATCTAGTATTTCTAATAAATATTCGGCGGGATTACGGCCCGCACTTGACGTTTCTGTGACATATTCAAAGTATGGTGTTGCTTGTTGACTAGGGCCATAATAAGCGACTGTGCCACCATGATTCATTAATAATAAATTATCAAAACGTTCAAATGTATCATGGCTTGGTTGATGTATAGTTACAATCATCGTCAACTCATCTAATTGTGTCAATTTTTTTAGCAGCCGAATGATTTTATCAGCATCAACATAAGATAGTCCAGATGTTGGTTCATCTAAGAATAAAATCAAGGGCATGGCTACCAATTCATGGGCAAGATTTGCCCGTTTTCTTTCACCCCCACTTAAACCGCGAATGCCTGACTCTTGAGAACCAATTACTGTATTTAGAAATTTATTCAACCGATCTTTACCAAAACCTAAATTATAACAAGTTTGACGAATAATATGTTCCCGTATTTCTGTGGCTAAACCAATAAATTGTAATCGTAAACAATAACTTAAAGATTGATATACTGTTAATTCTGGAATCATGACATCATCTTGTGGTAAATAACCGAGCCATTCTCGTACTTTGCTGTAATCTTTATGTACATTAATGAATTCTTTATTCTTTGTGACAAAAACTTGGCCACTCGTCGGAGTGCGATAGCCATTGACTAAATCCAATAACATACTCTTACCGCATCCCGCTGGTCCCATAATGGCTGTCATTGTGCCTGGCTCTGCACGTAAATAAGCCCCATTACAAATGGTTTTTCCAGAGACTTTATAATATAGGGGAGTTGTTTCTATTCCAACACGATGTCGCCCTCGAAACAGTTGAGCATCAATCCCAATTTGGGTTTGACCTAATCTTATTTCATTGTAACCTGTTGCCTTTTGAACGATTTCTTCCCAAGTTTTTTTAGGCAAACGATAACCATCAAGAAAAGTGCCTGCTTTTGAACCAAAGTCTTGAATAAATAAATGATCTCGGACACGCTTAAGGACAGCATGTTTTCTCGCAATATCAGGGACTTCGGCAGTTGTCAAGCGAATATTACATGCCCGACTACTCCCGACTAGAATTTCAAAATCGCCACTAACACCAACAGATTTATCGCTTGTAACCATTGTTTATATTTTTTAGGAGTCCAAAATTTATTTTGGGCAAATACCAAATATGAAGGAATCCAAAATTTATTTTGGACAAAACTAAAGTTTGGACTCCATTTTAAATCCCAATTTATCAAGTTCTTTTATTACCAGCTCAATTAGACGTATTACTTGGGGAGCAATTTTGTCTGTCAATTCCATACCAAGTGCCATACTTTTCGGTTCAACGCCAAAGAATGTAACGTGGTTGGGTTGTTCCCCCGTGAGTTGGGCGGCTGCGAGAACATCCGACAACCCTACTTGATGTGGAGAAATCTTAGTACGGAAAAAAGCAGGTACTTCGTCATCATCAAGACGAATCATTGATCCAGGCGGCTGTCCCGTTTTAGCAGCATCCAAAAGAATTAAGTGATCAGCTTCGGCAATAAGCGTCAATAGTTCCATACCAGATGTACCACCGTCTACTACTTCAACATCCTTTGGAATATCATAATCACGCAATAAAGCATTGACAGTATGTACGCCAATGCCCTCATCAGTCAATAACAAGTTACCAACTCCTAATATCAACACTTTCATAATCTCTCCCTTATCTCTCTTCACCAAAGGGAGAATTTATCAATAACTCCCTTAACCCTAATGGTTGTTCTTACTTACTGATGTTACGCACTGTACTTCAAAAGTGAATACCAGAGTAGTGCAAAATGAAATTTTGCTGATTGTAACAGATTTTGGGGATACCCCCCTAACCCCCCGTACACGGGTGGAACCAAACATCATTTGACACTTTGCTTTAATTTTTCTATTTTGGGACTTCCCCCTGTGTACGGGGGGTTAGGGGGGTGTCCTCAATTTTGCACTCCTGTTTGGAATCTATCTGCGTAACATCAGTTACTTATAGCATTTCCCGATTTCATCAGGTACAAGTCCCCTCTTTAATTAAGGAGGGGATTTAGGGGAGGTTGTACTTTATTCAATCGGGAAACGCTATAACTTAACAATACTATAAATATATCAACCTAATTATTTTATTGACAAAAATCATTTTTAATTAGGTTTTTCCTCGTTATCAACGTTTTTGTTGTTTTTGTTAGGGAGGACTGAAGTGGTACTCTGCATCACTTCTATTTTTACTTTACCATGCCCTGCTCTAATTAAACCGATCTGTTCGGCTGCTTTCCGCGACAGATCAATAATCCTCTTTTTGTAAAAAGGCCCCCGATCATTAATTACAACTTCTACAGACTTTTTGGTTTTTAAATAAGTTATTCTAACACGAGTACCAAAAGGTAATGTTTTATGCGCTGCTGTGAATTTATTCTTATTATATGGCTTTCCACTGGCAGTTCGCCTACCATGTAAGCTATCTGCATAATATGATGCTTCACCTTTTAGGACGATTACAGTGGGTTGGAATTTAGCTGGTGGTTGGCTATCATCCTGTTGCTTTACCAATGGAGTAATCGCAAGCCATTGTTCTCTGCCATTGCCAAACGGAGGATAATAGGAATGAGTCGATTGACGCTTATGAAAATCAGTGATACTAGAAGGTTTACCCGGTCTTCGCCCATGAAAAAGTTGATAACTGAGTACCTTATTTTTCACATCCCTCATAACAGAAATTACCACGCCGATATGATTAATACCTGTATTTTGAACAAATAAGTCTTTCGCTTTAACGTTTTTATATCTTTTGTTTGGATAACCATAAAACATCACTGCACCAGGCTTAATCATAGACGATTGTTGCAATGGGCTATGAATTAATATCAATTCGCCACGCTTGTGGTACCATTTTGCAATGCGCCTTGTGTCTCGTGCATGACTGACATTGGGGTAATCATAGTTAGGGCAATAGTCGTGTTTAAATTGTTTAACAACCTGATGAAAAATACCCGCACAATCTTGCAATTGACTGCTATCATATTTTAATCCTGTTAATTTCTTGGCAATCTGGGTGAGCGGATTCTTTAGGTTAATTGGTTGATTATTACAAGTTGCCCTATAACCTTCTTCCATATTAACAGCAACTGGGGGAACAACGGTAATGGGCTTGTCAGAAGGTGTTTCCTCAGAGATTTTTTTTATCTCTTTATACGAACATTGCCAACCATATCTTGTTAGCTTTTGTATAAAACGCTTCGTTTTTCGCTCGCAATAACCTACCGAAGTCTTCGCCCGCCATAAAACTTGACGATGATCGGTTTTTTCAGTTCGCTTTTCATAGACAACTTGGCAAGGTACTTGTTTTCCCGCTACGATATAGTCTAATGTCACAACCCGTTTATGGGTGTATTTGTTGGTACATACAGCAACATTATCTTCCCCGTTGGCATGGGCAACAGCAATAATTCTATCGTGACGACAGCCTATAATGAAAAGAACTATTATTGTCAAGTGAGTCAGTTTTTTCTTTAGGTGCATCATTAAAAAAATTTTCCTGTTTATCAACTGATGTTACGCAGATAGCTTCCAAACTGGAGTGCAAAATTGAGGACACCCCCCTAACCCCCCGTACACAGGGGGAAGTCCCAAAATAGAAAAATTAAAGCAAAGTGTCAAATGATGTTTGGTTC
>JAUCGK010000170.1 GCA_030378085.1 Candidatus Parabeggiatoa sp. HSG14 | reverse complement strand
GTGGAACCAAACATCATTTGACACTTTGCTTTTTCTATTTTGGGACTTCCCCCTGTGTACGGGGGGTTAGGGGGGTGTCCTCAATTTTGCACTCCAGTTTGAAAGCTATCTGCGTAACATCAGTGAAAAAGGTAAAAAAGCATTAATTCAGCAGTTTCATAATTATCCTGATTATCAGCAAATAGATGAAATTTATGATGATTTTTAAAGGAGTCCAAACTTTAGTTTGGGCGTTTTCCAAAATAAATTTTGGACTCCTACTGTCACAGGATTATTTACAGCAAGAAAAATTGCGAGAAAAATGTTACAAGCTCAGATAGAAATTGCTATTATAGCGTTTTCCGATTGCGTCAGGTACAAGTCCCCTCTTTAATTGGGGATTTAGGGGAGGTTGTACTTTATCCAATCGGAAAACGCTATCAATAAATAGGCGTGGGTTATCATTTCGTCAATCATATCTCTGTGTAGGGTGGATTTTGCTATAGCGTATCCACCTGTTTTTTAAGGAAATAAAAAAGGAAATAAAATATGGTAATGATTCAAGGTTTTTTTGGATTAGTAACTATTCTTTTAATAGCTTATACCTTTAGTGAGGCACGAAAAGCGGTTTCTTTTAAAACGACTTTAATCGCCATTTTAATTCATGTTGTACTTGCTGTTATCTTTTTAAAGCTCCCTATTTTTAAGGAATTTTTTCTGTTACTCAATGAAGCTGTACTGGCATTGAATAATGCAACAATAGCAGGTACAAATTTTGTTTTTGGGTATTTAGGAGGCGGTGATACCCCTTTTGAAGTGACAAGTCCTCAGTCGTCATTTATTCTTGCTTTTCAAGCATTACCACTTGTTTTAGTTATAAGTGCCTTATCGTCTCTTCTTTACTATTACCGTATTTTGCCAGCAATTGTCCACTCTTTTTCCTTTTTACTGCAAAAGAGTTTAAATATTGGGGGAACTGTGGGATTAGGTACTGCTGCAAATGCCTTTGTTGGAATGGTAGAATCTCCTTTATTAATAAGACCTTACCTCAAAAACATGACACGAGGAGAAATTTTTTCCGTGATGGTAGCAGGCATGTCAACCATTGCAGGGACTGTCATGGTTTTATATGCTACTATTTTATCAAGTAAAGTACCAGACGCACTGGGACATATTTTAACCGCTTCCGTTTTAAATATTTTCTCAGCATTAATCATCTCCATGCTCATCATCCCACACCAAAATGATCAGAATAAAGAACGGGTAAAATTACCCCAAACGGCTTATAGTGCAATGGATGCTATTGTCAAAGGCACCAACGATGGTGTTAAATTACTGATTAGTATTATTGCGATGTTGATAGTATTTATTGCACTGGTTCATTTAACGAATCAGCTATTGGCATTTTTACCTGAATTTAATAACCAAACTATCACGTTACAAAGTATTTTAGGCATAGTGATGGCACCCATCACATTTTTAATGGGTATTCCAGTTTCTGAAATCACTATAGCTGGCTCACTGATGGGCACGAAAATCATTTTAAATGAGTTTATTGCCTATATTGAATTATTAAATTTACCGGCAGGTGCTTTGCAAGAAAGAAGCAAACTCATTATGATTTATGCCATGTGTGGTTTTGCCAATATCGGCAGCTTAGGTATTATGATTGGAGGAATGACTGCAATGTGTGATGAAAAAAGAGATGAGATCATTTCTTTAGGCGTAAAATCAGTTTTTGCAGGTGTTTTAACAACCTGCTTCACAGCAACAGTAGTGGGACTTATAATTTAATTATGCGTGTACTAGGCATAGAAACTTCTTGCGATGAAACCGGTGTAGCAGTGTATGACACTAAACAGGGCTTATTAGGACATGCATTATATAGTCAAACAGACATACATGCCCAATATGGTGGTGTCGTTCCAGAACTTGCATCTCGCGATCATATTCGCAAATTAATACCATTAATTAAAACGCTCTTAAACGAAAGTCATACAAAACCTGACGAGATTGATGGTATTGCATACACTGCAGGACCAGGTTTAGTCGGTGCTTTATTGGTGGGAGCAGCTGTAGGACGAAGTTTAGCGTGGACTTGGCAAGTGCCTGCTATTGGCGTACATCATCTGGAAGGACATTTACTTGCAGCAATGCTTGAAGAACCCGCTCCCAGTTTTCCTTTTCTTGCTTTACTGGTTTCTGGGGGACATACTCAATTAGTAGAAGTCGCTGAGATAGGAAAATATATCATTTTGGGAGAATCGGTAGACGATGCTGCGGGAGAAGCTTTTGATAAAACGGCAAAATTACTGGGATTAGGTTATCCTGGTGGCCCTGCGCTTGCACGTTTAGCGGAACAGGGTAATCCCGATGCTTTTAATTTTCCCCGTCCTATGACACAACGCCCTGGTTTAGATTTTAGTTTTAGCGGCTTAAAAACCCATGTATTAACCACTTGGAGAGCGCAAACACAAAACAAACAAACTCGCGCCGATATTGCTCGCGCCTTTGAAGATGCGGTGATAGATACTTTAGCTATCAAATGCCGCCGTGCCTTAAAACAATCTGGTTTAACCCGTTTAATCATTGCTGGAGGTGTTGGTGCTAATCAACGTTTACGTAGCCGCTTAGGAGAACTCGCTAAAGAGATGAGCGTTTCTGTATATTATCCACGTCCGATATTTTGTACTGACAACGGTGCAATGATAGCTTATGCAGGAGCTATACGCCTTGAAACAGGCCAATCTGAACCACTCGCATTTAACGCATATCCTCGTTGGCCCATAAATGAACTGAATTATAGCGTTTCCTGATTGTGTCAAGTACAAGTCCCCTCTTTAATTAACTAACCTTTACCCACAAGTACCCAGCGGTTTTTGGAGTCCAAACCTTCAGGTTTGGGTTTTTGGAGTCCAAAGCTTTAGCTTTGGGTTTTTGGACTCCATCGCTCCTCGCCAAACCTGAAGCTTTGGACTCCATCGCTCCTGTCAAAGCTGAAGCTTTGGACTCCAAAAATCGCTCTAGGTACTTGTGGGTAAAGATTAGTTAATTAAGGAGGGGATTTAGGGGAGGTTGTACTTTATCCCATCGGAAAATGCCTGCAAAAAATAAAACAGCGACATCGTTAATGATTGCCGTCTTGCGTATCCATTTCAACCCATTTAACACCTGTGCTTTAGTGGCATTTGGTAACCATTTCATTTCCACTTTATTACTGATGTTACGCAGATAGCTTTCAAACTGGAGTGCAAAATTGAGGACACCCCCCTAACCCCCCGTACACAGGAGGAAGTCCCAAAATAGAAAAATTAAAGCAAAGTGTCAAATGATGTTTGGTTCCACCCGTGTACGGGGGGTTAGGGGGGTATCCCCAAAATCTGTTACAATCAGCAAAATTTCATTTTGCACTACTCTGGTATTCACTTTTGAAGTACAGTGCGTAACATCAGTTTATTATACAACTGATTATCTTTTTGCTTTTTAAAGGTATCAAAAAAATCAGTGGCATCTCGTGCGGCATACTTCAATCTGATCGTTTTATCATTATATTGGCTGATACCCACTGCCAACCCATAAAGATTGGGTTTTGTGGTTTCTCTTGGTGTTTCGCCAGTCCACTGTAAATTAAGACTCACGGGATCAGAATCCGCGAATTTATTTTCTGCAATAAGACTCACCTCCACATCTTCAGTGGGTAAATCGGTGATATTCAACAGATGATCTTCTTCTTGATCTTGAGGTAATTCGCAATCCAGATAACTGTGCGTAATCACCTGATTATTCATATTACGAGATGCTTCCGGATTATCATCAATACTAAAATTCTTAGGCAACGAAGTACATTCATTGATGTCTTTAGCGGTAGAACTATCAAGATACGGATTTCTCGTGCGACTCTCCCTGCGTATTTCTCCCAAAGGTCGTCCATTAACTAACACTTTCAAGGCTATAATCTCTTCCTCTGATGGACTGCGAATACGGTAACACAATTCAATATCGGTATTAGAAAATGGTACACTGTCACCCCGACTCATCGCCTCAGTATCACGATTGGCTGATTGGGCATTAGCCTTTTTAGCCGGACACTTTTTTAACTGTGCTATCACTGGGGGCAATAATTCTCGAACAGGCTTTTTTTCTACTTGTTCCTCGGATAAGTATCTTATCAACAGTTTTTAGGGTTTTGAGATTATCCAAAATATCAGCGCGTTTAATTGAATATTCACTCCTTTCGATGTATGAATTAAATCCATTCATTATTTCTTAGCGAGAACTCTTAATATCTTATTGCCTAAAAAAGAGGTCGAATGCTGTCTAAATAACACGAGCATTAAAGCGTTTTCTTCTGGATATCAGGTAGAAACAATAAGCATTTGTTCCAACGCTAAATGCGCCTGTTCTGCTTCTTCAGGTAGCACTTTAATTTGATTAACAACGTTACCAGCGACTAAATTTTCCAACACCCATAATAAATGTTGTGGATCAATGCGGTACATTGTGGAACACATGCAAACAACGGGAGCCATATAATGTACAAACTTACCTTCAGCCTCAGATTCTTTTGCAAGACGATTGACTAAATTCACCTCCGTGCCAATAAGCCAACGACTCCCAATAGGTGAAGCTTTAACTGTTTTAATAATATATTCCGTTGATCCCACTTCGTCAGATTTTTGGCAGACATCAAAAGGGGCTTCTGGATGAGAAACTACTTTACCTTCAGGATAAGTGGCGCGAAATTGATCAATATGTTCTGGCATAAATTGTTGGTGAACTGAACAAAAGCCATCCCATAGAATAATTTTAGCCCGTTTGAGTTCTTCTTCACTTAAACCGCCATGAAGTTTATCAAAATCCCAAACGACCATTTCTTCTAAGGGAATCCCCATCTTATATCCAGTATTGCGCCCCAGATGTTGATCTGGAAAAAACAACACTTTTTGGCGTTGAGAAAAAGCCCATTCTAAAACTTTTTGGGCATTAGAAGATGTACAAACGACACCGCCATGACGACCACAAAATGCTTTTAAATTAGCCGCTGAATTAATATAAGTAATGGGGGTTATCTGTTTATCAGCCTCCATTACTTCTGAAAGTTCGCGCCATGCTCTTTCAACTTTAGGCAAATCAGCCATGTCAGCCATCGAACATCCTGCCACAAGGTCTGGCAAAATTGCTGTTTGTTCAGGGCGCGACAAAATATCAGCCACTTCTGCCATAAAATGCACCCCACAAAAGATAATATATTCTGCTTCTGACAAGGATGCTTGTCGTGATAATTTTAAGGAATCTCCTGAAAAATCAGCATGTTTAAAAACTTCTTCACGTTGATAATGATGTCCAAGAATTACTAAGCGTTTACCCAATGTTGCTTTAGCGGTTACAATACGTTCTTCGCACTGAGCATCATCTAGGGATGAAAAATGGTCAAAGGAAAGAATGCTCATTAGAATTTACTACCTCATTAAAATGTTTTTAATTGATATTGTTGATGACCAATAATTTTATAATCAGAAAAAGGTATTCAAAAGTTGCTTTTTTTGGAAAGTTTTATAACGGTTTTAAACGTTTTCTAAACACATTCTGAATGGGTAATCTGATATCCATATATTGAATATCTTTAGCTGCTTTTATTTTACCACAAAATTCTTCAATATCAGCTAATTTTTGAGTTTTTCCCTTAATGAAACTATTAGTCTTAGGAAAAAGTTTATCTTCAAGACAAACACCAGCAATATGACGCTGTTCCAACTTTCTAACTAAACGTTGCACGTTGTTAAAATTGCCATAACCGGTATCGCCATCAAGAAGGATTGGGATAGTTGTAGCATCTGACATAAATTCTACTGTTTCAATTACTTGAGTCCAACTAGCCTCATTGCTATCGCGCACACCCCACTGGACGGAAATAGATAAACCACTAGCCCAAATTCCTTTAAATCCAGCTTCTTCAACAAGTTTTGCACTAATACCGTTGTGTGCTTCAAGCAAAAATTCAAGTTTATCCGATTCTAGTAGTTTTCTTAATTGTCTACACTTGGTTTTGCCTATTCGCATTTTTTTACCGTAAAAAAACATTTGTTCTGGTTTTAACGCTCTAGTATTAGAACCTTAATATGACATAATTCAACAAAGAAAATATTTTTCCTTGGTTATAATCTATTTTATAGATGTCTTAATTCCAGAGCATAGTATAGATTTTTATTAAATAACTGATGTTACGCACTGTACTTCAAATAATTTTAGGGACACCCCCCTAACCCCCCGTACACGGGTGGAACCAAACATCATTTGACACTTTGCTTTAATTTTTCTATTTTGGGACTTCTCCCTGTGTACGGGGGGTTAGGGGGGTGTCCTCAATTTTGCACTCCAGTTTGAAAGCTATCTGCGTAACATCAGTAAATAAATCTGTCGTAAAAAGATTACCTATTACAATTGATATATAGTGTTTCCTGAGCTTTTAGCTTTGGAATTTATTCCAAGGCTTGGGGAAACTCAGTGCGTAACATCAGTTATTAAAAGCCTTATCAAGCTTTTCTTCTACCAGTGCTTTGAGGTTTTTTTTGGCATCCATCTCTCTTACCCATTTTCTAAATTCACGTTTAACCGCATTGTTACTCTTTCCTTCTTTAATCGCCTGCACACTTTCTTTAATTTTGTCAAAGGATTTTGATGGCATATATAAACTCTCTTGCACAACAGAGATGCCATTATAAATCTTTACATCTCCCAGATTGACATCATAAATCCATACTTCTGGTACACCCAATTTCTCATATCCTTTAAGTTTTTCAAGACTGCTTGAAGTCTTATCGGCATCTATGGCTAAGTCGGGTATTCCGCTGTCTTCCCAGCCAATAGTTGTTGCGTGTTCACCTAAATAAAAACACTCATCTGGCTCTATACATTTTTCCATTTTTTTATTTTTAAAGGTCGTTGAGCCACCCGCTTGGTTTTCAATATCAAGTTCCTCGAAAAAGGCTTCTACCAAGCAGTTAAAAGTTGACTTGCTTTTCTCATGTACAGGTGAAGGTGCCATAAGTTCTAAAATCCCACTATCGTATAAAACACGGCTGTGTCGTTCATCGCCGGTTTCTGCTAAGAATTGTTCAAAGGTTTGCCAATCTATGCCATGTAGCCATAAAGATTGCCCGGGGGGTATTTCTATTTGGTTAAGGTTTATCTGCATCTTTCTAACTCATGTTGTCTAGACTCTATACCTGCCAGGTTTTCAAAACCTGGCAGGTATTATAACAGGGAAGCTTGATACACTTCCTTTACAAAGCCTTATAAATTTTCTTTTTTGATTTCAGGAACAAGTATCGTATTTTGGACGATAGAATCCAGTTTAGGGTAATCAAGTGTATAATGTAAACCTCGGCTTTCACGGCGAATTTTTGCGCTGCGAATAATTAAATCAGCAACAAGTGTTAAATTACGTAATTCAATTAAATCATTAGTAATGCGAAAATTGCTATAATACTCAGACATTTCGCTTTTCAATAAATCAACACGATGTTGAGCGCGTTGCAATCGCTTAGTAGAACGCACAATGCCCACATAGTCCCACATAAAACGGCGCAATTCTTCCCAGTTATGTGATACCACTACTTCTTCATCAGAATCAGTGACGCGACTTTCATCCCAAGCCGGTAAAGCGGGAGGCGGGGGAATTTCTTTTAATTGTGCTAAAATATCACGGCTCGCAGTGTGTGCAAATACTAAACATTCCAATAGAGAGTTGCTTGCCATTCGATTTGCGCCATGTAAGCCAGTAAAAGCTACTTCTCCTATCGCATATAACCCTTCAACATCGGTTTGTCCATTTCTATCAGTTATCACACCACCACAAGTGTAGTGAGCCGCAGGGACTACCGGAATCGGTTTGTCTCCCATGTTGAAACCAAATTCCATACAATGAAAATAAATATTCGGAAAATGTTGAATGATAAAGTCGTGTGATTTGTGACTCATGTCTAAAAAAACACTTTCACAACCTAACCGTTTCATTTCATGATCGATAGCACGGGCAACAATATCACGGGGGGCAAGCTCAGCCCGTGGATCAAACTGGTTCATAAATGGACTACCATCAGGCAATAACAGTCTTCCTCCTTCACCACGAACCGCTTCACTGATTAAAAAGGATTTTGCATCAGGATGATAAAGACAAGTGGGATGGAATTGAATAAATTCCATATTGGCAACGCGACAACCGGCACGCCAAGCCATCGCAATGCCATCACCTGTAGCAACATCTGGATTACTCGTATATAAATAGGCTTTGCCCGCGCCCCCAGTAGCCAATATCACAAAACGAGCCTGAATAGCATTGACTTCGCCTGTATTGAGATTTAACACATACATTCCCAAACACCGTGAAGTCGATAAACCAAGTTTGGTACCCGTGATCAAATCGACGGCAATATGATGCTCTAGTAAATGAATATTAGGAGAACGCTTCACTTTATCAGATAAGGTTGAAAGAATAGCGCGTCCAGTAGCATCTTCGGCATGTATCACCCGACGATGACTATGTCCTCCTTCTTTGGTTAAGTGATAAATGGGTTTCCCTTCTGAATCATTGACTTGTGTAAAAGGTACACCTTGTTCAATTAACCAAGCAATTCGTTCAGGGCCTTGTTCTACGGTAAATTTGACAATTTCAGCATCACATAGTCCAGCCCCTGCATTAAGCGTGTCTTCAACATGTGAAGCCAACGAATCATCACCACTCAATACCGCAGAAATACCGCCTTGAGCATATTGGGTATTACAGGTTTCAAGTGCTGCTTTTGATAAAATTGTTATATTGTCAACGTGTTCAGCTAACTCTAAAGCCAATGAAAGTCCAGCAGCACCACTACCAATAATTAACACATCTGTTTCAGTTATGTGGGTCATATCTTATGTAACTTGTTTGTAATGTTCCAAAGCTGAAGCTTTGGACTCCAATCAGTTCAAATTATGGAGTTCAAAGCTTTAGCTTTTAATATTTTTTTGGAAAAATTATAACCTAAATAACATTATTCAAATCAATCACTTCTGTTTCCTTCGCTTGACGGTCCGATTTTGCCGCATCATTGCGATGTTGTTCAAGATGATCAAGATAGTCTTGATCAACATCACCAGTAATATAATGACCGGTGAAACAGGAGGCATCAAATTGCTTGATGTTTTTATTACCTTTGCGAGCACAAGCGATTAAGTCTTCCAAATCCTGATACACCAAACAATCAGCACCGATAACTTTCGCAATTTCTTCATTAGTGCGGTTATAAGCAAGCAATTCATGTGCTGATGGCATATCAATCCCATAAACGTTAGGGTAACGAACTGGGGGAGCTGCTGATGCAAAATAGACTTTTTTTGCACCTGCATCACGCGCCATTTGGATAATTTGTTGAGAAGTCGTGCCACGCACAATTGAATCATCCACTAATAAAACGTTTTTATTTTTAAATTCTAAGTGAATGGCGTTGAGTTTTCGGCGCACCGATTTTTTACGCATACCTTGCCCTGGCATAATAAAAGTGCGAGGAATATAGCGATTTTTTACAAAACCTTCGCGGTATTTGCACTTAAGGGCATGAGCGAGTTGTACAGCAGCCGTGCGGCTAGTATCTGGAATGGGAATCACCACATCAATGTCATGTTTGGGATTATTTCGCAGAATTTTTTTTGCCAGTACTTTACCCATACATAAGCGTGCTTTATAGACAGAAATGTCATCCATAATTGAATCTGGACGCGCCATATAAACAAGTTCAAAAATACAGGGAGAAGAGATAGGATGATTCGCACATTGACAAGTATATAATTGTCCTTCGGCTGTAATAAAAATGGTCTCGCCAGGGGCAATGTCACGCACTAATTCAAATCCTAATACATTAATAGCAACACTTTCTGAGGCAATCATATACTCTGTTCCGGTTGAAGTGCTGCGTTTACCAAAGACAACAGGACGAATGCCATAAGGATCTCGAAAAGCGATAATACCGATACCTGTAATCATCGCTACCGCTGCGTAACCACCTCGACAACGCTTGTGTACACCTCGCACTGCTTTAAATATATCATCTTGATTTATCTTTAATTTATTAAGTTTATGCAATTCATGAGCGAAGACATTGAGCAATACTTCAGAATCAGAATCCGTATTGATATGGCGTAAATCTTCTCTAAATAAATCATTTTTTAGTGCTTCTGCATTCGTCAAATTACCATTATGGGCTAAAGTGATGCCATAAGGAGAATTCACGTAAAATGGTTGTGCTTCTGCACTTGATTCAAGACCAGCTGTTGGATAACGCACATGGCCTATACCCATATTACCACGTAAATTCAACATGTGGCGAGTATGAAAAACATCACGAACCAACCCATTATTTTTACGCAGATATAAACGGTCATTTTCACAGGTGACAATACCGGCTGCATCTTGACCACGATGTTGTAACACCGTTAATCCTTCATACAGAGTTTGATTGACACTTGATTTTCCAACAATCCCAATAATTCCACACATAACAAAAATCACTCCAGAGCTAAAATTACGGTTTTCTCTGTTCCAGCGCGGGTTCAAAATTAAATTGCATTGCAATGTCAAGAGGTAAATAACGACGCAATTCTATGACCATTGGCTTAAATTTATCAACGAATACTGATTCTTGCCACCAAGTCGCATTTGGAAGTTGAGTTAATCCAGCCAACATGATTAACAAAGTGATAACAACACCGCCCCTCGCAATACCAAATAATATGGCTAAAATACGCGCTGGTATAGATACTTTGGTGCGCCCAATGGAATTAAGAATCAAGTAACTGATCCATTCAAGAAGAATAAAGGTTGTGAAAAACAACGTTATCAAAGCGACACCAATACGTAAGTCTGCAAAAGAAATCAATGTCGTTAATAGGCTTACCAATTCTTCTAAAAAAATAAGGGCTATCACTAATGAAAGTAACCATGCCAAAAATGAAAACAGTTCTTTGACAAAGCCTTGAAAAAAGCTAATAACTGTCGATAACAAAAGAAGAGTAAGAATACTAAAATCTGCCCAGTTCATAGTGATTTTTGATTTTAACGTTGTTAAAGGAGACTAAACTTTTTAGTTTAGCAATTAATCAGCAGGTGTAGCAAAACGTCCTGGAAAAGGATCTGCTGCTTTTCTTTGTTTAATGTCATCGTGTGTCCAAATAGTGAAAGGGTCCGTTCCACGCTCATGGAAAATTGCAAGGCCAATAACACCAACATTTCTAGTATCTTCATGTTTTTTGTTTGCGTAAGACTCTTGGATTGAACCAAAACGGAAAGCCGCAACCGCATCCATACTTTGCCTAAAGCCTTCTACCTTTAAACTTGAATAAGGCGCGATCACATAACCCTGTTTTGCAAAAGAAGCTGCTTTACCATCAAGCACGTCAATACCATCAACAGATAAAACGGCTTCCAATCGCTTATTGGTATTATTACGTACTCTTATAGAATATCGTTGACCAGATTTTCCAACAACATATCTTCTACTGTAAACAGTAATTTCTTTTAATGCCATTCCTTCTTCACTATGTATTCCAAAAGAAACGAAGCCATAAGGCTCTATTGGTGAAAGTGTTGCTATCCATCCAGCGTTATAAGCAGATATGCCCGTCATTGCCATAATCCCTTCTTCATTATTGTAATATATTGTTGCTGTCGCCGTTGGATTATTAAGATTGGCACGAGAAAATAAAACTGAATGGACACGAGAGGTACGCTTTTCCCCCCATTTTGTAGCTAGTCCAGGTTGTTCTTTAAAGGAAGATGGAGCTATTTCTCCAGTTACTCCTCCCAATACTGAAGAATCCTGGGGTAAAAAAATCACTGGTGAAGACATACAACCCGACATCAAAAATAGGTAAAACCCATAAAAAATTAAGAATAAAAAAACTCTATTCATCTTAAATTCCTCTAGTGGATTTTGGATTTTAATTTATAGCAATATTTCTAAAATATAAAATATAAAATATAAAGTAAATCTTGTTATTGCATAAAAATCACTCGCTATTAGTGAAGGGTATTG
>JAUCGK010000169.1 GCA_030378085.1 Candidatus Parabeggiatoa sp. HSG14 | reverse complement strand
TAGTAATTCTTAATTATTTTATGTTTAGGAGTAATAGTTGGCATAATTGTTGTTGGATATGTTTAATTGTTGGCATTATAGCATTTTTCTAATCAATTATAGCGTTTTCCGATTGGATAAAATACAATCCCCTCCCTTAATTAGTGACGCGCCAGCGTAGGAATCCAGTCTGGACACGCCAGCGTCCCGTTTACATACAAGCCGCGATGCTGGCGCGTTGTGACTGCCTTTGGCGAGTGGGAACGAGTAATTCTGATTCAGACATTTAATTTTGAAAATGAATCCCATCTTGTTCATTTAGCCGATAATACAATGCTCTTGTTTCCAGTGAAGGCTTGATAGTGGTGGGAAAGTTGATAAATTTGAGTTGTGCTTTGTTTCGTAAAGCAAAGTCTTGTATATCAGCTTCTAAAACACTAAAACCAATTGACGCAATTTTATTGACTTCCTGAAAATCAATGAATAGCTTATATTCTTTGTGATTTTCATAATATTTTTGTAGTGCTTGTCCACATTGCTTTAATAAATCATCAACAGTTTCTGGAAATTGAATGGTTGAGACTGCAAGTGAGCCAATCAATTGCACACTGGTTCCGTCTGGAGATAATTTGATTTCTAAGATTTCCTTCATGTTGTTTTCTCTGCTTTAATCTTTATGCGTACCAAAGTACCTTCATTGCTCGGTGGAAATTCTACTTCATCAACCAGTTTATAAACCATAAAAATGCCAAAGCCTCGCCGATTGGCTTGAGTTGGTGGAAATTCTTTGGGGATTTTAGGCATAAAACCTTTGCCAGTATCAGAAATTTCTATTATCAGCGTATTTTCTGATTGTTCAAATAAATCAATAGTCACCACTTTTTGGGGATTATTGTGGCTCCCATGCTCAATTGCATTTAAGCAAATTTCCATGACAGCAAGTTTTGCTTTATCTGCTTTTTCTTGTGATGCGCCCATTTTTCTTGCCCATACCTGTGCGACAGCGGCGGGCATGTCTTCATAGCCAAAAATAGCTGGAATAGTAAGATGGACTTTTTCAGTGAAATTATTCATGATGTTTGTAATATCTTAGTACAACGAATTAAAATCAACGGATACACTTAATATCAACATCAATATCTACTTGCAACCAAACGCGATCTGCTGTTAGTACAGAAGCACCATATTTTTTAGCTGTCGCAAGACACGCCCTATCACCGAGTGATAGTCCCTGTTTTCGTGTTGATACCCGTAAGCGTCCCGTTTCGTAAACCAGTTTTTCATCATAAGGCACAATAGTCAAGTTCAATGGTATTAACGCTTTTTGAATTGCTTCTTCTGACATGCCGGCATCAAAAAGTTTAGTAACAACTTCAGTAAGGTTAATGATACTGATTGCAGCATATTCTATCTCTGCACTTACAAGCTCTGCGCCCTATTCCTGTTTTAAAAGAGCAAGCAATGCAGAGGCATCTAAAAGAATTTTACGCATTGGCAGCCTCCCGTCGTCTTTCTGCAATTAATTCATCAACCAAGCTACGTTCCGCCGGTACATATTGCTGTACTATGGCTTGAGCGTTTTTTACCGCTTCTTGTGGTGAGAGTTGGGGAATGGTTGTCACATTTTCTAGCGGTGAGGAAATAACGATTTGACTACCTGTCGATTGTAACGTGACTTTACCCTCTGAAAAAATCCCCAATATTTTGAGATATTCTTTAGGGAGAGTTAGATTACCATTTTTGTCAATTGTTACGGTTTGTTCCATGATATTCTCCATTTTTTATAATGCTTGTTCAATTTGGCAAGCATTTCCACTGTCGATGCCCATTCCACAAAATCTATTTCATCTCCCATTTCACCCCTTTCATAGCGTGTATAAAACTCACTTGATATCATAGAATAAGTGTGTTCAAATATCGTAACTTGGTTTAACAAACGGGTTTTGATTTCATTTATCCGGGTAGATTCACATACTAATAGTTTGTTGATACTCATATCTAACCCCTGTTCAACCGTTAAATTGCTAATTTGTAGGCGAATTAGGTTTGGAAAGAAGGGTTTGACTGTCTCCACTTTTTTGAAGGGCGCGTGACTAACTTGAGAGGTTTTCTCCCACTTGCCACCCATTCAGTCCGTCTTTTTTGGGCATCTTCTCTAAGTACATCAAGCATCTCTGGTATTGTCTTACCAATGAGAGATTTGCTCGCTTCTTCTTTCCATTGCCACACTTCTAATAACGATTTATCATATTTCATCTGAAACCTCCATTGGTGTTATCAGTTCCAATTTCTTGGAATAACCTTCTTTGAGATTAACGCCGTTAATTTTTTCCATCCGCCTTAACGAAGCTAAATGCTTTAAATTCCAACTAATTAGCGCATCTAGTTCATAAATGGTTGCAACGGCTGCATGTACGGCATCATAAAAAGCTTTAGTTGGTAAAGCACCTTCTTCAATGTACTTTTTAGCTAGACTTAACGCCTCATCAGTCACTTCTAGTTCATGAGGTTCATAAACATCAATCAAATTGACCAACAACTCCCTTTTTTCATCTGGTGCTCTCGCTATTTCTTTTGAAACAATGTTAGATATAAAAATATCATATCCAGCTAAGTTATCAAAGAATTGCTTTGTTATAGCCTTCTTTTCCGGAGCATCATCAGCAAAATAAAAATTCCAGACAGACGTTTCTAAATAAAGTTCAAGTATCTTCATAATAAATGCGTTCTATCATCGTTTAGTGTGGTTTATCAATCAACAGCTACTATCTTACCATATCAGGACAAGTAGCCCGTAACGTCTGTCTCATCATCTTCAATCGGTGTAAACCTGACAGGTTTTGAAAACCTGTCAGGTTTGTGCGGTTGTACTAGATATCCGCCTAATCACCAACAACGTCTCATCATCTTCAATCGGTTCTGGTTGGCAATGTTCATAAACCGCTTTGAATACGGTATTAATGAGGGAGTTCATATCAAGGTGCTGGTGTTGCAAGAGCAGTTGTTGGAAGTTGTCTTGACCAAATGGCTCGCCGTTTTGATTTTCGTTTTCAAAAAAGCCATCACTATAGACAACTAGCATTTCTCCCACATTTAATTCAACACGAGAAGAGACTTTTAGATGAAAACTATTCTTACCTATCGCAAAAAATTGTTCTTTCAATTCTGTAATAGAACTATTGGCTTTTATAAGTATGGGATTGAGTAATCCAGCGTTGCAAAGGGTAATTTCTTTTTCTTTTAATTGTAAATAACACAAACAACAGCCTTCACGTTTGGGGAAGGGGTGAAAGGTGGTTTTGAAGTTCTGTTCAAATGCCTGCATGGTGGTTAGGACATCTTGGCTTAAATCGGTTTCTGCCCAAAAGTTGTGGGTTTTGCTGAGATTGAGGGCGGTTTCGACACCATGCCCGGTTAAGTCGCCGACGAGCAATCCAAAATCACTGATGACAACACCCACTTGATTATCCGCGTTGGCGGTTGTTGGCAGTTGGAATAAATCGTAAAAATCGCCGCCCATTTGCCCTGAATATTTTAAGCCGATGCCAATTTCGTAATCTTGCCATTGGTAAATCAATAGCTTATCAATGCTTGGGTTTGCGGGTGTTTCTCCTTTTAGCCAGTTAAGGAGTTGTTGACGAGCGGAGTCGATGGGGGAGATAGTGGCGGTGCGTTTGTTTTCAGTGATTGGATCGGTAAAGTCAAAGCCTGTGACATTTTGTAATAAATCTTGGGCAAAAGGAAGCGCGTTGCCCGTTAATTCTGTTTGGCGTTGTTCTTGTGCGATGGTTTGGCGGACTTTGTATATTTCATCTAAAACTTCTTGTGAAGAGTTCTCTCTTTTTTCTTCATGTATTGCTATCTCTTTTAAGGCATTTTCAGTCAATGATGTTCTTGAGCTTAAAACAGATTGCAAAATAGAAATGCGATTTTTAGGAGAACGTTCTGTATTGAAATGTTGAGTTACACTATCAATATTTAGTTTAGATAAATCAGTCAATCGATTTAATAAAAATTTTTTGGATAATAAGAATAGAACAAGTAATATAATGCCAAAGATAATAACTGAAAGAGCAGTCACTATAATCGGGTGATAAAAAAAATGGAAACCAAGTAAAATAAGAATAAATGGAATACCCAATATGAGACTACTAACAAAAAAACCTAAAATCTTAGCTATTCCTAACCACAATTTGTTAGCTAAGTATAATAGTTTGTTTCCTTTTTCTTTGCACAAGGCTAACATGAAATCATAGCAAAAGATTATAATATTTAGTATAAGAATTATTATAAACACAGCAAGAAGTGTGATAAATGTGATAAATATAATACGAAATCCTACGAACCAAAAAAATAAACCAATTAGTATTAAAAGTATAGGTATGGCAATACCAGCAAAAATAATATAAAATAAAGTTTTTCTTTCTTCTTTGTCTTCATATAATATGAAATTCACCATTAATAAAAAAGAAACTATATATACAAATAGGAAAATATATACAGGATGTAAAGGTAACAAAAAAATAAGCGTAATAAGCGTAACAATACATGAACATAAAGCAACAAAAAAAATTGTAATATATTGTTGTTCTATGTTAAAAAGGCTAAAACGAATAATCTTACTTGAGAAAATTTTGAGCTTTTTAGGTGAAGCTAAAGAGACGATATGAAATAAGAGAAAAAAATTAATATTTTTAATCAGATTATCTAAAACCAAAATAAGAATTAAATAGATAATTATCCCCACCTTAAGCATGTAAAGAGCAAGAAGGAAGTTTGATTTGTCAAATGTAAAAAGATAAATAAATGATTCTTGTACAAAAGAGACTGTAATAATAGATGATATGACTAAAGTTAAATTGGTATATTCTGAAACATAGTATGGAACATAATATTTCAAAATAAAAAATATTATAATGCTGAAAACGTAATGCAGCAAACATATTGGTAAACTTAAACCTAAAAAAGTTAGGTTTGGGTATTGGACAACTTCAAAATACTGTAGTATGCATAAAGAAGGTGTAAAGATAAGCAGGTATGGCAAAACACTATATATAAATAATAAAAATATCAAAAAACTATAACGCACAAGAAGGCCACTTTCATAAATTATTTCTATAATTTTTGGGAAACTAGATAAAAATGTTTCACGATAAGCCTTAATAAAGACAAACAGAAGAAATGCTATTGTCAAATCTTTATCCTTGTTGGAAATTTCAACTTGGTTTTTCATCATTAATATCTCGCTATTAGTTCCATTGTTTCAGTTTGTACCCAAGGACTTTCATGCATAATTAAATCTTCCACAAAAGAGAGAATAGATTGATTCTTGGTTTGTCCAAGGGCCTCTATCATCCTAATTACAACTAGGCGGTTCCCTTTTTTAATGTAAAACGTTATTTGATTCATCAACAACTCAACTAATATTTCATCCAAGGGAATCAAAGAATTACCCTGGCAGCGTGCTGTTAAAATTAAACGTTCTGCACTGTCTTCTAGAAACTTAGTTTGAATATCTTTAAGTTGCTCTATTTCTTTCTCCCTTTCTCGCGCCAAGTTCCAAGAAGAATAGTCGCCTTTCTTTTGAAGTAAATTTATGGCAGTATCAATTTCATGTTTTTGATTTTCAAGTTTCTTGTGATTTTTAATCTCATTTTCTATGGAATCAAGCAACCCACGCATCAACTCATTCGGATCATCACTAATACCAAACAACAGCACCAACACTTCCTGCCACCAGATATTGTCATACAATTGTTCCCAATTTAATGCAGGTTTAAATGCTTTGATATAAAGAGCGGCAAAATATTCTTGAAAGCGGTGATGTTGGAAACGCAAACGATTTTGCTTATCTTGATAAATTAAACGGCTGCCTATTGCCACATTAAGTAAATTCTTAATCTTTTGTTCCGTAAAACCATACTTACGAACTTTCTGTTTAGTAGCAGAATCTATTAACATTCCTTTCAACCATTGTATCAAATCATCGTAATTCACTATGATACTTTTAAAAAAAGCTACCATAGCAAAGCCAATATGTGTCAAAACCACTCTGACTGATTGATTATCAAACGTAGGTAATTTTTGTTTAATGAGTTGAGTACGATATTTTTTTAATAACAATCCACTAAATCCCCTAAACAATACCGTTTGGTTTTTGGGCAGCTTTTGATTTTCCTCCCAATAAATCGCTATCAATTTCAAGAAAAACGGATTTTCCGACAATTCCCGATAACCCAATTTGCGATCAATCAATTTTTTGTACAGCACTTTCCAATCGGGCAATCCCATATTTTTCAGAAATTGCTTAATCTGCCCCCGCGAAAATAAATCAATAATCACTTTACGGCTTTCAAACCGCTCGCGGTAATCCAATTTGCGACAGGCAAAAATAAATTTGTTATTGGTTGAATAGGTGTCAGCAAACCGCTTGAGTACTTCAAAACGTGCTCCGTAATCGGCTCGCGGCATTTCATCCATGCTGTCAAACAAAAACACCACTTGCCCCGCCGCTAATAATTGCTCCAATTGTGCAAAGACTTGGCTCCCCAACGTCTCCCCAAATTGTTCATGCAGTGTCTCGCCAATAAACCGCCAAACCGGATCGGGTTTATCCAGCGACAGGCTAAAAGTATTGAGTGGTAAATAAATTGGGATTAACGGGGCGCGACTACGCTGCATCCAATCGGCTAACTTTAAACCAATTTGCCGCAGCGTGACACTTTTGCCAGAACCGGGATCACCCAATAACACCAAAGGTTCCTGAGATTTAAGCAAAGTACTCACAATATTGCGCGTGAGTTTATTGTCTTGTCGGGAAAGAGCCGCATGAGCCGTCAAGAAATTTAAGTTTTCTCCCCGTGCCATTTCCTTTAATACCCAATACAAAGGCGCAACGAGTTTGCCGGATTGGGGAATATTTTCCTTATCGGTATAACCCAGGGGTAAATTGAGGCGCGTTAATAACTCAATAAAATCAGTAAAGTAGGATTGTTGTAAATTTGCCACATCGGGTTCACTCCCCAAGCGTACCCATCGCCGCCGCAAATAGGAGAGCCAATGCGGGTTGGCAATGATGAAAATGACGGGGGCTGTGATAGCGAGTGTTAAGATTAAGGTTATTATCGTGAGAGTGTTCATAGTGGGGTTATTGTAATACAAATTTTGGGGAGGAATAAAGTTTTTTGAAAAATTGTCTTGACATTTCATGGAAAAAAATGTGACAATATTCCCTGCACGACCGACACCGTCAGAATAGGCGATGTAGGCCGCGCCAATTGAGGGGCTTCATTCAGAATTTATGTTTGGAGTCCCTTTTCTATTGCATCTGGAATATTTGATTTTAGGTGAATTTTTTTCTTTAACTTATCTGCTATTTCTGGTTTCATCGTTATTACATCTCCCTTTTTCCCTGCCGTCATAATTCTATTCATAGAAAAAGCAAGTATGTCAGCAAGTTGTATAAAATAAGAACTCATTGAAACAAAAAGATTGGTTAGAGGATCACAAATAAGCTCAATAATATTTTCATAAATATTGGCTAAATCTGTTGGTGTGATTAAGGAATTAAAAAAATGACCTCTGTGAGAAAAGATATCAGAACCTTTTAGTTCATTAAACTTTATTAGCCCGTACTCTTTGACAATTTCTTGTCTCAGATTTTTTATTTTCCAAAAATATTCCTTCCAAAATTGGCTTTCAACAGAAAGTCCTGCTAAAACAAAAAGTTCTGTACTCCCTGTTGAAAAGCCATTATCGCCTGATTCGTCTGTATATAAAAAATTCATGTCTGTTTAAGATATTCTGAAATAACAAAAAGTGTCAATTTTTATGCCAAGCGCACCTATCGCCGCCGCAAATAGGATAACCAATGCGAGTTGGCAATAATGAAAATGACGGGAGCTATATAGACATTTATCGTTCAAACCTGCTAGGTTTTGGAAACCTGGCAGGTTTTGTGAAGTTATTTACCTGAAAAACTATAGTAGCAAGTGTTAAGATTAAGGTGATGATGGTTGTGGTGTTCATAGTGGGGTTATTATAATGCAAATTTGGAGGGGAATAAAGTTTTTAGAAAATTATATTGACATCTAATGAAAATAAGTGTAATAATCATAATTATACTACCGAACAGCAAATTAAAGAGCGATTGTAGGACGCGCCAATCAAATAAAGGACTTCAACAGCACCTGTGTCACAGGGACAGAATTTATTGGAGTCCAACTGCCAAAGCTAAAGCTTTGGACTCCAATAATCCTTTAGTTTAATCCTTTCTTATATACAATCCTTGTAGTTTTTGTTGTCAGAGTTCTTATTTAAAACTCCTCCCTTTCCACAACAAAAAAACCGCCGGCACCACAAATAATGATAACAACGGCGCGGTAATCATTCCTCCCACCATTGGTGCGGCAATGCGTTGCATCACTTCAGAACCTGTACCATGTCCCTGCATAATGGGGAGTAAACCTGCAATAATCACAGCCACTGTCATCGCTTTGGGGCGAACTCGTAATACCGCGCCCTCCATGATGGCGGCTTTGACGTTTTTGTAATTGTTTAACCGATTAGTGGCTTTAAACTCTCGAATGGCATTATCCAAATACACCAGCATGACTACCCCAAATTCTGCGGCAACTCCCGCAAGCGCAATGAATCCAACGCCGACTGCCACAGACATATTATAACCTAACAAAAATATAAGCCAAAAGCCCCCAACTAAAGCAAAAGGTAATGTGAGTATCACCAATAACGCCTCAGTCATATTGCCAAAGGTTAAATACAACAGTAGCAATATAATAAAAAGCGTCAATGGAACGACTTTCTTTAATTTTTCTTGGGCGCGTAGCATATACTCATATTGTCCTGACCAGGTGATTGAATAGCCAGGTGGTAATTTAACTTGTTCACGGACGATAGATTGTGCTTTTTGCACATAAGTACCCACATCGACTCCGCGAATATCGACAAATGTCCATCCATTGAGTCGGGCGTTTTCGCTTTTGAGCATTGGGGGCCCATCAACTATTTTGATTTCAGCGATTTGCGCTAAAGGAATTTGTGCGCCAGTGGGAGTAACTAACAATAATTCTTTTAATTTTTCTAAATCATCACGGACTTCTCTGGGAAAGCGTAAGTTGACGGGGTAACGTTCTAAACCTTCAATGGTTTCGGTGATATTCATCCCTCCCACTGCGGCACTGATAACTGCATTGATGTCGGTAATGTTTAAGCCTAAACGTGCCGCTTTGATTCTGTCTGGGGTAATTTCCACATAGCGTCCTCCCGCTACCCGTTCTGAATAGGCGGAAGTTGTGCCTTCAACTTGCATAACGACTTTTTCAACTTGTTTACCAATGTCTTCAATGACTTTGAGATCGGGGCCGGCTATTTTAATGCCAACAGGCGTTTTAATCCCAGTGGCTAACATGTCGATGCGTGTTTTAATGGGCATCACCCAAGCATTGGTCAATCCGGGAAAATCAACCAGATGATCTAGTTCTTCAATGAGTTTTTCTATTGTCATACCTTCACGCCATTCTGCTTCGGGTTTTAATTGGATAACTGTTTCAATCATGGTTAAAGGTGCTGGATCGGTGGCAGTGTCAGCGCGACCAATTTTGCCAAAGACGCTTTTGACTTCGGGTACGCTGGCAATGATTCTATCGGTTTGTTGTAATAACTCTTGTGCTTTGCCGATGGATACACCTGGCAAGGTGGTGGGCATATACAACAAATCGCCTTCATATAGTTCGGGCATAAATTCTGAGCCTAAGCCTTTAGTCATTTTTGCCAACCAAGGTTGATCTTCAAATGTGTGTTGCCAATATTTGGGTAAATCGGTTTGCCATTGTTCGACTTGTTCTAACATGGCAACGCGATATTGTTCAGCATCAAACCAAGCCGGTTTCGGTGATGATGAAGGATTTTCTGAAACCTCATTATTGGTTGCTGTCCATTGTTTTGTGATTGGTTCTACAGTTTCGAGAGACCATTTTAGGGGTGTTAATAAACTAGCGATGCCAAATAATGGAATAGATACCGTCAATAGAATCAAAAAAGCAAAAAATAGTGTCGTGCGCGGTAAAAATAGCACGACTCGCAATAAAGGCCGATAAATGATAATAAGTAATAAACTCAATGGATTATGTTTTTCACTGGGAATCCAACCACGAATGAAATAGCCCATTAACACCGGCACAATGGTTACAGCTAATCCAGCGGCTGCTGCCATTGCATACGTTTTGGTAAATGCCAAGGGAGAGAATAAACGGCCTTCTTGAGCTTCTAGTGTAAATACTGGAATAAAACTTAATGTAATGATTAATAAAGAGAAAAATAAGGCTGGCCCGACTTCGCTGGCAGCTATGGTGATTAATTGCCAGTGTTCTTGATTTGTTATTTTTTGCTTAGGATGAGCATGTCGCCAACGTTCTAAATGTTTATGGGCATTTTCAATCATGACGATAGCTGCATCCACCATTGCACCAATTGCAATCGCAATCCCTCCCAAAGACATGATGTTGGCGTTGATGCCTTGTTGTTCCATAATAATGAAAGAAATGAGAATGCCGATGGGTAAAGTAACGATGGCTACCAAAGCGGAACGTAAATGGAATAAAAAGATTAAGCAAACCAATGCAACCACTATAAATTCTTCAATGAGTTTTTCTTTCAAATTGTTGACAGCGCGTTGAATTAAGGGAGAACGATTGTATGTTTCTATAATTTCAACGCCTTCAGGCAATCCTGTTTTCAATGCTTCTAATTTCTTTTTCACCGCTGCGATGGTGGTTAAGGCATTTTCGCCATAACGCATCACAATAATGCCTCCTGTCACTTCACCTTCTCCATCTAAATCAGCAACAACGCGGCGCATTTCTGGGCCAATTTGCACCGTGGCAACATCGCGAATTAGTAAGGGAGTGCCTGTATCACTGACAGCAATCGGTATGATTTTAATATCTTCGATAGAGGTTAAATAGCCTCTGGTACGAATCATATATTCAGCTTCAGCAAGTTCGATGACGGAGCCACCGACTTCTTGATTGGCATTTTTAATGGCGTGACTGATTCGTGATAAAGGTATATTGAATGCGCGTAATCTTTCAGGATCGACAACGACTTGGTATTGTCGTACCATGCCCCCAACGGTAGCGACTTCCGCAACCCCAGGGACGGTTTGCAATTCAAATTTTAAGAACCAATCCTGTAAACTGCGTAGTTGCGATAAATCATGTTTGCCAGTACGATCAACTAACGCATAACTATAAACCCACCCGACACCCGTCGCATCAGGACCTAAACGCGGTTGTACGCCAGGGGGTAAGCTAGAAGCCGCTTGATTAAGATATTCCAACACTCTGGAACGCGCCCAGTACATGTCAGTACCATCTTTGAAGATAACATAAACATAAGAATCACCAAAAAAAGAATAACCGCGTACCACCTGCGCCCCTGGTACCGAAAGCATCGTTGTGGTAATCGGATAAGTCACTTGATCTTCTACGACGCGGGGAGATTGCCCTGGATAAGTGGATTTGATAATGACTTGCACATCAGAAAGATCGGGAATTGCATCTAAGGGGATTTGTTGTAAAGAAAACCAACCCCAACCAGTGATAATAGCGGTGGCAACAAGGACGAGAAATCGGTTTTGAATTGACCATGAAATGAGGTTTTTTAGCATTTGAGGTTCTTTTGTTTGAAGGGTGAGTACAACGAAAAGGAGTACAACGAATTTGAAAAGACAACAACGAATAACCGTGAATGAATTAATACCCTCGACAATACAAAAAATTGTTGTTTCGGGAAATCCGCTGTATTCTATTCCCAAAATCACTATCTTATTATTTGTTATCGTTCCTAAGTTTTACTTAGGAACGCACTGCTTATGAAGCTTTGCTTCAAGAATAACAAAAGTTGTAGATAAAATCTTAATAAAGTATCAAAGATTAAGCGGTATTATCGAAGCAAAGCTTCTTGACAATGCATTCCCAAGTAAAACTTGGGAACGATAAAAACAACGAATAATCATCGGCAAAAATAAATTATATTATCGAAGCAAAGCTTCTTGACAATGCATTCCC
>JAUCGK010000432.1 GCA_030378085.1 Candidatus Parabeggiatoa sp. HSG14 | reverse complement strand
TAATACTGAACACTTTTGTATTTCCTGTCATGAAATGCGAGATTATATTTTTAAAGAATACAAAAAAAGTAGTCACTATATGAATCACGCTGGGGTAAGAGCTACTTGTCCCGACTGTCATGTACCCAAGCAATGGGTGGATAAAGTATTACGGAAAATCCGTGCGAGTAATGAGTTATTTCACAAATTGCGGGGTTCTATTAATACACCAGAAAAATTTTATGCTAAACGCTTAACACTTGCTCGCAAGGTATGGGACAGTATGCGAGCCAGTAACTCGCGAGAATGTCGCAATTGTCATGCAAGTGAGTTTATGCGTATAAATACTCAACCATCCTTAGCTGGACGAACGCATCAATGGGCTTCAAAGCATAAAAAAACGTGTATTGACTGTCATCAAGGCATTACTCATACTTTACCCATAGAATTTGATCGAGAAGCTCAATGGGATAAATTTCATGAACAGTTTGAACAAGATAATATTTCCTGTTCAGCCTGTCATGATAATTTACCAACACCGGGTGAATGGTAATTCACCAACTTATGTAATTGATAATGTTGAAAGAGGAGGTAAATAATGCGTAAAAAATCACGCTTGACATATCTTGCCCTAGCGATAGCTGCATCTTGCACTTCCGGATCAGCTTTAGCAACCGATAATGAGATGATTAAGCAAGGGGAACAACTTTTTAACCAAAACTGCATGGTTTGCCATCAAGCTGATGCCATTGGAAAACCTGGTTTTGCCCCCTCACTGACTAATCCAGAATTTCTGAGCATTGCTTCAGATAAATTCTTTATGAGTACTATCCGTGATGGTCGTCCTGGCACATCTATGATACCGTTTTTTTATTTGGGGCGGAACAAAGTAAAAGCCATTGTTGCTTATCTACGTTCTCATACCAAGTTACCGGATCGATCAGCAGAAGTGGATGCACAACCAGATGCTCACGGCGATCCACGTTTAGGCGAACAATGGTATAACTACATTTGTTCTACTTGTCACGGTGCTAATGGTGATGGTTATTTAGCGGGCGGTACTGGCACTGCGATTGGCAATCCAGGTTTCTTGAATAAAGTGTCCGATGGTTTTATCCGCACTACCATTAAGGAAGGCCGTTCCAATACCCGTATGCTGGGATTTTCAGGTTCTACAGGGTTAGCTAACCTTTCAGATCAAGAAATTGATGACATTATCGTTTATTTGCGTCAATTGTCGAAATAATTATTTAAGGGAGTTACTAACAATATGAAACGCTTTAAAAAAGCTTTTACTCGGCGCGATTTTCTAAAAACCAGTGCTTTTGTTTCCAGTTCTGCGGCAGGCGCAGGTTTGCTTGTTGGAGCTAATCCAGAACTAGAAGCAGCCCCAGCCCCTACCGCTTCTGCTACCCGTACTACCGCCTTGGCGCAATGTCCTTATTGTGGAGTGGGTTGTGGCACAGTTATTCAGGTGGAAAATGGAAAAATCGTTTCCATGCGGCCTGATAAAGATCATCCCACCAATTACGGTTTACAGTGTATCAAGGGTTTGACTGCTGCTGAACCGATGTATGTGGATCGTCTGGAAGGCGATTCTTATGTGCGTAAAGATGTCTGGGAAGAATGGAATAAACCCGGTCACGGCGATATGGAATATGTGAGTAAGACAAAGGGTTCCTTTGATGACGAACACTTTGTACGCGTCTCTTATGAACAAGCGTCTGACATGGTTGCCCATAAAGTAGCTCATTTGGCCAAGAAATACACGGGTAACTCTATAGCACTTTATGGTTCTGGACAATTGACTGTAGAAGGTCAATATCTGGAAAACCTGTTTATGAAAGGTATATTGGGTTCCAATACTATTGAAGCCAATGCCCGTATGTGTATGACTTCAGCCGTCACCGCTTACTTTGCTACGCTGGGTTCTGATACTCCTCCGTTGGCTTATGAAGACATTGAATTGTGCGACATGATTATGCACTTTGGTCACAACGCCCGTGAAGCACATCCCATTATCTTCTGGCGCATTGCTGACCATAAGAAGAAAAAAGACATTCCCAGCGTAGTCGTTGATCCGCGCCGTACCGGTACCGTCATGGGTTATGAGGACATTAATCCCAATAATACCGTCCATGTACCCATTCTAAATGGCGACATCAGTTTCCTTAATGCACTTGCCCATGTACTGCTCAAAGAGCACGATGATGTGATTGATTGGGAGTTTGTTAAAGAACATGCGATTGGTTGGGAGGCGTATGTAGAAGGCGTAAAGAATGATTATAGCCCAGAACAAGTACAAGATCGCATGGGTGGCCCCAACCATGATGTCTCCCCAGAACTGATTCGCAAAGTGGCCGGTATGTTTGCTGATGCTACTCGCAAACGCTTAGCCAGGAGCAAAGGTAAACAAAGCGGTAAAGGGTATGGTGGCGTGATTATCATGTGGGGGATTGGTTATAACCAACACATACATGGTCAACATAACGTTATCTCCATCGTCAACTTGCTGGCTTTGACTGGTAATTTAGCCAAACCTGGTTGTGGTCCCTTTTCTATGACAGGACAACCCAATGCAATGGGAGAGCGTTTCACTGGTGGATTAACGGGACGTTTACCCTTTAATATGCCATTGAAAGATGACAAACACCGCTTCCATATCGCAAAGCATTGGCGTGTACCAGAAGAAAAGCTAAGAACGGCGATGAATTCGCAAAATCCTGGCTATGCTGTCGGTATGATGGAACGGGCATTGAAGGATGAAGTTAAAGCGATGTTCTTGGTTTATGCTACCCATATTGATTTGCCGGATTCGTATAACTTGGTACGTCCCGCAATTACTAAAACCTTTACTGTCGTTCAAGAAATTTACCGTCACGCGCCTAATAATCTTTATGCTGATGTGATATTCCCCGCAGCAACTTGGGGAGAAGTGGAAGGCATTTACATCAGTTCTGAACGTCGTCTCAACATTTGTGAAAAAGCCGCCGAACCTCCCAAGGGTTGTCGGCCCGATATGGACATGGTTATCGACAAAGCCAAGGAAATCGGTATATTGTTGGGTATGGACATGGAAAAAGTGCTGCCTTATAAACGGAAAGAAGATGGCTACTATGATGCAGAAGAAATTCTACGAGATGCTATTCGTGCTTCTGCGGGTTCAGATGGGGATTTAACCGGTATTTTGGAAGTAGAAAAGCTGGATGGTAAATCGCCCTATGAACAACTGAAGGCACTGCGTGGTATTCAATGGCCAGCTCCCACTTATGAAATTGCTAAAAATGGCGGGACTAAACGCCGCTACATGCTCCAAGAAGGCAATTGGGAAAGCAAACCTTATGGGTATTTCCGCACGAAGGACGGCAAAGTACATTTTAAACTGTGTCAACAAGACTACACGGATCGCGAGAAACACACCAAAAAGTTGATGGAATTTGGGGCTAAGGGTAACGAAGCTCTTTACACCATTGACCACATGGATTTAATCAAGCTGGCGCGTGATAAAGCCTTGACACCAGATTTACCAGATGAAGAATATCGCGGCAAAAACTGGGAAGAAGTGCCTAAAGATAAGTTCCCTTATTGGATGGGCTTGGGCGTAGTTTATGAACATTTCCACACCGCAAAATCAAACCGTAGCCCAACTACCCGCCGCTTAGTACCAGAAATGTATGTAGAAATGCACCCTGAAGATGCTAAAGATTTAGGTATCAAAGATGGTGAAAAGGTACGAGTGGTAACTCGACGTGGTTCTTTGGAAGCCCGCGCCCAAGTCGGTACTGATAGCCTTGTTAAGCCAGCACGTAACAATGTGCCTCGTGGCTATATGTTTGGGCCTTGGAATTTGTCAGTCGCTGATAGTGCCGATCCCAAAAAGAACAAATGGCTGGCTAATGGTATTACCAGTCGTATTTGGGATCCTGTTTCTGGTCAAGCAGATTTCAAAAAACTGGCGGCTCGGATCGAAAAAATCTAAATAATGCCTGAACGGAAACCTCTTTCCAGTTGTTTCGGGAATGAGGGACGATTTCCCGAAACGCTTATCAATCGGAGTTTCGGGAAATCCACTTCGTTTCATTCCCGAAACAACATGAGTTTTCATCCAGGCACTAAATAATTCGGAGTTTCGGGAAATCCACTTCGTTTCATTCCCGAAACAACATGAGTTTTTATTCCAGTGCCTTCGCCTTGTGTAGCGGCGGAAAACTTCAGATTTAAGGGCAACCATAAAAGATTTTTCCATAAGCGATTATTTGTGGGGGCAATCTCTTGTGGTTGCCCTTATATTATTTCTTGATATATCACTCAAATGTTAGTCACGAAATAACTTCCCGTTTTATCAATTCGTCAACTACTTTCAAAAAAAGTAAGGGGTCATTAAATGAAAAAACGTGTTAAATTTCAAATAGCTATATTAGCGATATTCGCATCAACTGCCGCTTACGCGGACGAAAGCTGTTTAACAAACGTGGGCGACAAAACTCCGGTAGATGTATTTCAGTGCATTGAGGCAAAACTAAACGCCCAGCAAAATCGAATCACAGAACTGGAAAAGGAGAATAAACGCCTGCGGCAAAAAACAGATGCCTTTGCTGTTTCAAGCGATGGCAACGTTGGTATTGGCACAATGAGCCCAGGAGCGAAACTTGATCTCAGAGGCACTGGAGGCGGCTCAAAAGTCAATTTTAAGATTGGACGTTACACTAATTTAGGAAACACTGGTAATGGAGAGGCAACTCTTTTGGGAAACAATTTACAAGTTTCTACTACAGCAAATAATCAAATTGAAATTTCCAATAGCGAGATTGATGCTGCACATGGTTTGTATTCGATTTATAATCAAGGTTGGAGTTTTGTTTCTCTTCCACAAAATCATGGGAATGCCGCGGGTTCAGCTATAAATATTGACAACAACACAAAGGTTCGTATTACAAACAGCGGCAACGTTGGTATTGGGACAACAAGTCCAAGCGCAAAGTTACATGTTACTGGAGAAATCAAGATAGATGGTGATGATATTTACTGGTCTATGATGCATGCTGCTGCATCTGCGGGATGTGCTGCTGCATCTCCGGTTGGTGATTCAGGTTGGCCACATATTGTGATCCCACATCATGGTGGGAAAACATGTTCATGGAGTTGTCAACATGAAACTCAAGACAATTACACACACTGTAGAACATCTATTGCTGTTGGTTCGATTTTAAGAACTCGTGTGACAGCCTATGGAAAGTCTGTCGCAACTAACTACAATTACGGTTGTGAAGACTCTCAGGATGGTTATGACGAAGTGAAAAATCAAGGTGTGAATTCAATTTACACTGCTTATTGCTGTTGTTATCATTAGAAAAAAATCTATAACACTGCAACATTAGCGTCGGAAGCCATACCTGCCAGGTTTTAAAAACCTGGCAAGTCTCAGACGTTTTTAGTATATTCTCATAATCCGAAAACTTGAATGTCTGAAGTATATATCACACAAAATGTTAGTCACGAAATAACTTCCCGTTTTATTAATTCGTCAACCACTTTCAAAAAGAGGAAGGAGCCATTAAATGAAAAAACGTGTTAAATTTCAAATAGCGATATTAGCGATATTCGCATCAACTGCCGCTTACGCAGACGAAAGCTGTTTAACAAACGTGGGCGACAAAACTCCGGTAGATGTATTTCAGTGCATTGAGGCAAAACTAAACGCCCAGCAAAAGCGAATCACGGAACTGGAAAAAGAGAATAAACGCCTGCGGCAAAAAACAGATGCCTTTGCTGTTTCAAGCGATAGCAACGTTGGTATCGGAACAACGAGTCCAAGTGCAAAGTTAGACGTAAAAGGTGATATTTTTATTAACTCCGAAACTGGCACAGAAGAAGAACCCTCTTTAATTATAAATGCTGAAAATTCAGCACATTCCATGACTTCACAAAAAGTATTTGAAGTAAAGGGAGCTGATGGTGATGGTGCTCATTTAGAGATGTTTGAGAGTGGAGTGCCAGCAATACATTTCGATACAAGGGATTCTAAGGATTCTTATATAAATGCTGGCAACGTCGGCATCGGTACGACAAGCATTACCAATCAATATCCATCATTTTCAAATCAACAGAATAAAGTTTTGGAACTCGCTGCCACTACAGATGGTGGATATAATGGAACTGCCTTCCTCACTCTTTCCGATAACATAACCACAGGTGATGATAGTGTTGGAGTGCTTGTATTTGTCAATCGTGCTAGCACATCACCTGATAAACGTCTTGCCGCAATAGGAGGTCTTCGTATCGGTGATAACCAAACCGGTGAATTACATTTTTTCACAAATGATGGTACTTCTATTATTCAGGAACGCATGAGAATTTCAAGCAACGGCAACGTCGGCATCGGCACAACGAGTCCAAGCGCAAAGTTGGAAGTGGCTGGACATGTGAAAGCTCAAGCTTTTACAACGGGTGACATCGTTTTCCAAAAAGATGGTCAGAAGTTGTGGAGAATGTTTGAAGATGAGAAAGGACTCTATTTAGAGAGCCTTTTGACTGGTGAGATTTCTAGGATATTTATGGAGAAAGACATCAAAGTCATGGAAGAGAGACTGTCGAGATTAGAAGCAGCATTGCCCAATGCCAATCAATAACGGCACACCAGCTTAACGAAAAGCTAAAAGGAGCCATTAAATGAAAAAACGTGTTAAATTTCAAATAGCTATATTAGCGATATTCGCATCAACTGCCGCTTATGCAGACGAAAGCTGTTTAACAAACGTGGGCGACAAAACTCCGGTAGATGTATTTCAGTGCTTTGAGGCAAAACTAAACTCCCAGCAAAAGCGAATCACGGAACTGGAAAAAGAGAATAAACGCCTGCGGCAAAAAACAGATGCCTTTGCTGTTTCAAGCAATAGCAACGTTGGTATCGGGACAACGAGTCCAAGTGCAAAGTTAGACGTAAAAGGTGATATTTTTATTAACTCCGAAACTGGCACAGAAGAAGACCCCTCTTTAATTATAAATGCTGAAAATTCAGCACATTCCATGACTTCACAAAAAGTATTTGAAGTAAAGGGAGCTGATGGTGATAGTGCTCATTTAGAGATGTTTGAAAGTGGAGTGCCAGCAATAAAGCCATGGAAGAGAAACTGTCGAGATTAGAAGCTGCATTGTCCAACGCCAATCAATAATTAGATGATCAAGTTTTTTCCGAAATTGGTCTATAACTACAAGGATTGTATATAATAAAGGATTTTAAAAAACCTTAACTACAGGGATTGTATATAACTACAAGGATTGCTTATAATAAAGGATTTTAAAAAACCTTAACTACAGGGATTGTATATAATAAAGGATTTTAAAAAACCTTAACTACAGGGATTGTATATAATAAAGGATTTTAAAAAACCTTAACTACAAGGATTGTATATAATAAAGGATTTTAACCGAGTATGATTTTGAGCCAATCCCTATATTATAACCCTTGTAGCAATACTTTCGCCAATTTATGGTAGTTTCGTTTATTGCGCGAATCGGACTTTCCGAAACAACAAATTTTGACATTGGCAAAGGTATTGCTTGTAGTTAAAGGTTTTAAATCCTTTATTATATATAATCCTTGTAGTTAAGGTTTTTTTAAATCCTTTATTATATACAATCCCTGTAGTTAAAGGTTTTAAATCCCTGATTGTAACAGATTTTGGGGACACCCCCCTAACCCCCGTACACGGGTGGAACCAAACATCATTCGACACTTTGCTTTAATTTTTCTATTTTGGGACTTCCCCCTGTGTACGGGTGGAACCAAACATCATTCGACACTTTGCTTTAATTTTTCTATTTTGGGACTTCCCCCTGTGTACAGGGGGTTAGGGGGGTGTCCCTAAAATTCGTTATAATCAGTTAAATCCTTTATTATATACAATCCCTGTAGTTAATGGAGTTTCAAATATGCGGAAATTCTCATCTTATGGCCCAGTTGATCGGGATTTACATTATTATGTTCCCCGCCAAGAATTGATAGATGGAGCTTTTCAACAATTATTAGGTGATGATCCTAACAAAGGGGGACATTACATCACTGTATGGGCCTCTCGTCAAACCGGAAAAACTTGGATCATGCGAGAAGTTTTTTTGAAGCTGACTAGAGATACCGAGTTTGATGTGGTTATCCTCAGTTTGCAACATCTTCAGGAGATTGAGGATGTCAATCGTGTGGCTCAACTCATTGCTCGGAAATTAATCAAACAATTGAACTTAGAGAAAGAAATCACCATAGACTCCTTAGATGATTTTGATCGATTGTTTGAAAGGGATATCCTCAAGAAACCCTTGATTTTGATTTTGGATGAATTTGATGCTCTTAAACCCTCATCTATTGCAGGGTTAATTGGTGTATTTCGTCATATTTATATGAGTCGTCAAAATCAAGTGGATAAATCCACTGGTGAAAAGGATTATCTGTTACATAGCATTGCTTTAATTGGGGTACGTGCCGTTTTGGGCGTGGGAAATGTCAAGGGTTCTCCCTTTAATGTCCAACGTAGTGTACATATTCCTAATTTAACTCATGAAGAAGTTGTCTCCCTTTTCAACTGGTATCAACAAGAATGCGAGCAAATAATTGAGCTAGATGTGGTGGAACGTATCTGGTATGAATTTCAAGGACAACCAGGGCTAACGGGTTGGATTGGGGAATTGTTGACAGAAACATATAATCAAGCCACTGATAAACCAATTACAATGGCCTATTTTGAGGAAGTTTATACAACAGCACTTAACTTGTTGCCTAATAATAATGTTTTAAATCTCATCAGTAAAGCGAAACAGGAACCTTACAAACCATTTGTTTTAGAACTGTTCCAAACAAAAAAGAAGATCAATTTTATCTATGATGATCCTCTTATCAGTTTTCTCTATATGAATGGAATCATTACGGTTGAAAAAATGGGTTTGAACGAACATTATGTAAAATTTCCTTGTCCTTATGTGCAAAAACGATTGTTCAACTATTTTGCCAGAGAACTGTATCAAGAAATGGATGGCTTATATGATCCGTTTGAAGATTTATCGGATACAATTACTGATGACAATTTAAACATTCCTCAATTATTAAAGAGATATGAACAGTATTTGCAAGCCAATCGGGAGATGGTGTTGAAAAACGCGCCTCGCCGCAAGGATGATTTACGGGTGTATGAAGCTGTTTTTCATTTTCATTTTTATCTTTATTTGGTTAGTTTTCTCCGTAGTTATAAAGTAGAAGTGTATCCAGAATTTCCAACAGGTAATGGTGCAATTGATTTGTTGGTACGTCATGCTGGGCAGTTGTTTGGATTAGAGTTAAAGAGTTTTGCGGATAAACGGCAATATCGTGATGCACTCCCTCAAGCCGCAAAATATGGACAACAGTTGGGAGTGACTTCAATCTGGTTAGTTTTATTTGTTGAGGCGGTTGATGATACTAATCGCCAACGGTTTGAAGTTGATTACATAGATGATGAAACGGGTGTCACCGTGCATCCTCAGTTTGTGCAAACGGGCAAAGAATAACTCAGGTGATGTGCCTGATATTTTTGAATGATGAAAGAGGTTAATAAATAACAAATGAATATAAAAGCATTTTTCACTATGACACTTTTAATTTTAATTTTTATCATGGGTATTGTCATGGCATTTTATGTTGGCAAAACCAGTAAAAATATTGTAGCTATTAATAATTTGACAACATCGCTTGATGACTTACGATTGAATGTTCAAAATCTTAAGCAAGAATTGGCTAAAAAAATTGACATTGACATCATGCCTAAAAATCGCCAAGCTTTCAAAACCTATCAAGCTATTGTGAAAGCTGAAGCTTTACTGAAACTAGGTGATCTAACGAGTGCTAGGTTATACTTTAATAATGGTATTAGTCAGGAGCCTGGTAATTGGGATAAAATTAACCGTTATCAACAAAGTCTGTTGGATTATTGCCGCCAACTTATTGATAATAGTGATTATGAGATGGCCCTCAATGTGTTGGACGACATGAATACTTTTATGCATGCTCAAACACCTTATGTCTTGGTTCAACATATTGAGAAATTGCAACTGGTATTGACTGACATTGCCAAAATGAAACAGTCAGTCATTGATAAAATGACTTTAGCAAGTCAAACTGAAACGGCTCAATTTGTTAAAAAATTGCTTAATCAAAGTAATAAACTGCTTGCCAAAAATCCAGACACTGAGAATCTAGGCAAAATAACGCCATATCTAGAGAAATTAAAAGAAAATCTATTTGCGTTACAATCGCTTGATGTCAATGTTGTCAAACAAAACAATCCCTCAAAAATTGCTGACCAAATAATACAATTGAAAAACGCGATAGTGTCGTTTGAACAACAATTAGTCATTATCCAAACCGCTAACACTGTTTCAACACTCACGCAACAAGCAACGCAATTTATTGATAATGCTAAAAATGCGTCAACACAACCTGATGTTGTTTTATATTATCTCACTTCAGCAAAATCCATTATTCGCCAATTAGTTTTAATTGCGCCAGAGATGGAAATGGCAAAAACGAAAATTGCTACTCTTTCCCAACAATTAGAGCAAGCCAAACAAGAAATTAGTAAACGACAATCTGAGACTGTTTGGCAAGAAATTGAGCAAGCATTTGAGCAAATTCATATTGAAAAAAATGCTAAAAATCAAAATGCTATAGAACAATTAACTCAGTTTCAACAATTACTTGTTGAAAAAACGAGTAAATTGTCTTCAGTGAAAATTCTCGAAAAAGCACAAGCTCGAATGAAAGAAGTCAACAATCAAATTGCAGATTGGCGAGCTAAGCAAATTCGTCTGTATGAACAATGGGCTATTGATCAATCTATCGCGCTTTACGATAATTATCAGAATGAACTAGGCGCAGGTACTGATGAAGATCGTGTCTATTCTGGTCTCATTAAATTTCTTGGTGATATAGATGTTCAGTACCTTTCTACCCCTGCACAAATAGCTTATAATGAAATGTTAAAAAAATTTCGTGCGGAATTGAATAGTGATCAGAAAAGTCAGCTTTTATCAGAAATGACACTGATAGATAAAAAACCTTTATCGGATTTTTAAATTTTAAGTAGAGACGCACGGACTGTAGAGACGCACGCACAGCCGTGCGTCTTTTTGTTTTGAAAACTAACTAAATGGAGTGAAAATGTGTAAATTATGTTGGGGTATTGTAATTGTTCTTATTATCGCGTTATCAGGGATGGTTTATAAATTTATTTTTCAAGGTAGTGTAGAAAAAAGTAGTGATGGTAGGTTGGCTATTCAATTGGAAGCGGGGGAAAGAGATTTGGTGTTATCTGAAATGAGAGCATTTTTGAGTAGTGTGCAACAAATCACGGCTGGAATTTTAAACGAGGATATGAAACAGGTTGCAGAAGCTGCACAGAAAGCAGGACGTGGAACAATGAAAAACGTACCTGGTTCATTGATAGGAAAATTGCCTTTATCCTTTAAAAAACTGGGAATTGATACCCATAGGAAATTTGATGCATTAGCACTTGATGCCGAAGATTTAGAAGATAGAGAACACACGCTTTCTCAATTAAGTACCTTGATGGAAAATTGTGTGGCTTGTCATGCCAGTTATAGAATTGCAATTATTCCCAACCCTTAAAATAGATTGTAGGTATAGCATTTCCCGATTAAGGAGGGGACTTGTACCTGATGCAATCGGGAAACGCTATATATTAAATAGGAATGGGATGAAGATAAACGTTGTTCAAATCTATTCAAGCATGGTGACGGTTATTCATCTACCAGGCAAACAATCTTCTAGGATTATCAGCTTCCGCCGCGCTAGTCGTGATGAAAGAGAGGTATACCATGAATGGCTCGAAAATGACTATAAAAACATTAAATGAGATGCATCTTGCACAGGAACGAGGTGAGGAGCAATCCGAAAATTCTCTAATTCTGAAAATTCTGATTCAGACGTTATTCTTTCTGATTGTAACAGATTTTGGGGCACCCCTAACCCCCCGTACACGGGTGGAACCAAACATCATTCGACACTTTGCTTTAATTTTTCTATTTTGGGACTTCCCCCTGTGTACGGGGGGTTAGGGGGGTGTTCCCAAAATTCGTTATAATCAGT
>JAUCGK010000168.1 GCA_030378085.1 Candidatus Parabeggiatoa sp. HSG14 | reverse complement strand
GTCCAAGTCAGTCGGCAAGAATTGTTCCATTATCTATTGACTTTTATAGTAATATGTAAGGATGCCATAATAATTAATAAATTTTTCTAAATAATTTATTTTTCATTGTTTTATTATATGAATTTAAAATTAAAAAAATTAATGTCAAAATAATTTACTAAAAAATTTATATATTTTTCAAAAATAGTTATTCCTTATTTTTCATCAATAAACAGATGGAATTATGGAATTAAGGAAAAAAAATGTCATACTTGCTTAAACTTGATTGGCTTGATAGAGTAGTTCTCTCTTAGAATAATGAAATATTTAAATAGATGATACTATTGATTGATTTTTATACAAAAATATTGCTTATTTTTGCCATTATCATTTTTCAAACACAACAAATATCTATTTCTCTAAATACAGGATTAACAGAATTCTTATGTTTAAACGCTTACGCGGATTTTTTTCAAACGATCTTTCTATTGACTTAGGAACAGCAAATACGCTGATTTATGTACGAGAACGAGGTATAGTTCTTGATGAACCCTCCGTGGTAGCCATTCGTCGACGTGAAGGTGCGACTGGTGGTGGAACTAAAACAATTGCAGCTGTTGGGAGTGATGCGAAATTAATGTTAGGTCGTACACCAGGTCATATTACCGCAATACGACCGATGAAAGATGGTGTCATTGCAGATTTTATGATTACTGAAAAAATGTTGCAGTATTTTATTCATAAAGTCCACGATAATCGCTATTGGCATCCTTCTCCTCGTGTATTGATATGTGTACCATGTGGTTCAACTCAAGTTGAGCGTCGTGCAATTCGTGAATCAGCAGCTGGGGCAGGTGCGAGAGAAGTTTATTTGATAGAAGAACCGATGGCGGCTGCAATTGGTGCTGGAATGCCAGTTAGTGAAGCTACTGGCTCAATGGTACTTGATATTGGTGGGGGAACTTCCGAAGTCGGGATTCTTTCTCTCAATGGTATCGTTTATTCCGAATCTATCCGCACTGGTGGTGATCGTTTTGATGAAGCTATTATCGGCTATGTACGTCGTCATTACAGTACTTTAATTGGTGAAGCAACCGCAGAACGAGTCAAACATGACATTGGCTCAGCTTTTGCGGGTAAGGAATTACACGAAACTTATGTACGTGGACGCAACTTGGCAGAAGGTATTCCTCGAAGCCTTAAACTAAACAGTAAGGAAGTGTTAGAAGCATTGCAAGAACCATTAGCAAGTATTGTTAGCACGGTAAAAGCAGCATTAGAAAAAATTCCCCCTGAATTAGGCTCCGATGTTGCAGAAAAAGGTATCGTATTAACAGGCGGGGGTGCGTTACTAAGGGATATTGACCGTTTATTGATGGAAGAAACAGGATTGCCCGTTATTATTGCAGATGATCCTTTGTCATGTGTGGCTCGCGGCGGAGGACGAGCATTGGAAATGATTGAACAACATGGACCTGATGTTTTTGCTTTAGAAGGTACTTAAAGTCAATCATCAATTGATATGAAATCTTTAGTTATAGAAGGACAACCTCTTACTATACGGGTAATTATCTTTGTGGTAGCCTCAATTGCTTTAATGGTTGCTGATCACCGTTTGGGTTATTTAAAAACGGTACGTACCCATTTATTAGGATTGGTTTATCCCATTCAATATCTAGTTGATTTACCAGTAAAAACAGGTCAGTGGTTTTCTAAGAGAGTTAATAGTCACATTCAGTTGCTTGAGGAAAATGCAAGGCTACATGAAGAAAATTTGCGTTTGCAGGTAATGCTGCAAAAATTTGAGGATTTGAAAAGTGAAAATAAGCGTTTAAGAGAATTGCTTGGATCGTCTGTGAAAGTTGGCGAACGAATAGAAATGGCTGAAGTATTGGCTATTGATTTAGATACAGCAAAACGTAAAATACTGATTAACAAGGGACAAAATGATAATGTTTTTATGAATCAACCGGTGATGGATGCCATGGGCGTGATGGGACAAATAACCCAGGTAGGTGTATTTTCAAGTGTTGTTATGCTCATTACTGATCCCGAACATGAATTACCAGTACAAGTGGTGCGAACAGGATTGCGTACTGTTGCTAAAGGAATGGGAACAGTCAATCGTCTCTCTTTATTATATTTATCTCATAGTGGGCTTAATACGGGCATAAAAGTAGGTGATTTAATTGTGACTTCTGGATTCGGTCAAAAATTTCCCAAGGGTTATCCTGTTGGTACGGTTATTGAAGTAGAGCCTGATATAGGTAAACCTTATGCCCAGGTACAAGCTCTTCCAAGAGCTGCTTTAGAACACAATCGCGAAGTCTTGCTAGTCTGGAAGAAAAGCAAAAAGTGATTGAGTTGATAAAAACATTGAAAAAAAACACAAAATAAAGTAAATATAAAAGCTGAAAATTAAAAAAAATGAGTTTAGAACCACATCATGGCGGCTGGGTTATTGTTCTTAGTTTTTTGGTAAGCTTTATGTTAGCTATTATGCCTCTACCCGCTTGGGCAACGGTTTGGCGTCCTGATTGGATAGCACTTGTCTTAACATATTGGTGTATAGCCGTTCCTCAGCGGGTGGGTGTTGCTAGCGGATGGTTTGTGGGTCTTATCCATGATGTACTCAGTGACACTTTGTTAGGCCAACATGCATTGACTCTTTGTATTATTGCATTTATTAGCGTGAAACTACATCGACGAATACGTTTGTTTCCAAGATGGCAACAAGTAATGGGCGTATTTGGACTTATAACCGCAAGCCAATTACTGAATGCAGGAATAAGCAGTATTGTAGGTAATCCTTTACTAGAATGGTCATTTATTTATCCTGCAATAACAAGCTGTGGTTTATGGCCTTGGGTATTTATCATCCTGCGCGATATGCGACGTACTTATCAAGTTTATTGATAATAAAAAGTTTCTTATAAAAACATCAAAAACTATACCTTATACATAATTCAAAATAATTAATAATCGAAAATGTCATCAACCCGATTTATACTTAAAGATATCACTCGTGAGAATAAAATATTCAATAACCGCTTAATAGTTGCAGGAATTATAATATTTATAATACTTTCTATTATTGTGGTACGTCTCGTTTTTTTGCAAATCATTAATTATGAAAATTATACAACCCTCTCAGAAAAAAATCGTATCAAAATTTTACCTTTACCCCCTACACGCGGATTAATTTATGACCGTAACGGGGTATTACTTGCGGCTAATCGCGTTTCATATAGTTTAGAAATCATCCCCGAAAAAATCAAAAACATAGAAAAAATGATTGAAGCACTCAGTAAAATTGTGACTATAAAAGAAACTGATATTACTCGCTTCAAAAAATTACTAAAACAAACCCATCGTTTTAAAACAGTCCCTTTACGTTATCGACTTACTGAAGATGAAGTTGCCCGTTTTTCGGTTCAAGGTCATCGTTTTCCTGGTATTGATATCAAAAGCAACCTTAGCCGTTATTATCCATTAGAAGCAACAGGTGTTCATGTTATTGGCTATGTTGGAAGAATAAATGAACGAGAGCTAAAAATTATAGACAAGTCCAATTATATGGGTGGCCATTATATCGGTAAAACGGGCATAGAAAAATATTATGAAAAAGAATTGCATGGTATTACAGGTAATCAACATGTTGAAACCAATGTACAAGGTCGCATTGTCCGTGTTCTTAAACGTAAATCTCCCGTACCGGGTAAAAATCTTTATCTCAATATAGATATCTTTTTTCAAAAATATATTGAACGCCTTATTTCTAAAGAACGTGCAGCTGTAGTGGCTATTGAACCTAAAAGTGGTGGTATACTCGCTCTTGTAAGTGCTCCTTCTTATGATCCTAATCTCTTCGTTAACGGGATTGATGTCAAGACTTACCACAAATTACGGGATTCTCTTGATCGCCCTCTTTTTAACCGCGCTATACAAGGAAAATATCCACCAGGTAGCACGGTCAAACCTTATGTTGGATTAGCCGGTTTAGAATATGCTGTGAGAACGCGATACAATCGCACTTGGTGTCGTGGATGGTATACCCTTAAAGGCCAAAAACATCGCTATCGTGATTGGAAAAGGAGTGGACATGGTAGTATGAATTTACACCGTGCTTTAGAACAATCTTGTGATGTTTATTTTTATGCATTAGCACATGATCTTGGAATAGAGCGGTTACATACCTTTTTAACACGGTTTGGTTTTGGCAAAAAAACGGGTATAGATATTAGTAGTGAATTAAGTGGACTTGTTCCTTCTCGGGAGTGGAAACGCAAGAAACGTCGAAAACTTTGGTATCCAGGAGAAACTTTAATCGTTGGAATAGGACAAGGTTTTATGCAGGCTACCCCTCTACAACTTGCAGTTGCCACAGCCACTTTAAGTAATCGTGGGCGTTTTAAGCAACCCCGTGTTGTCTTTGCGATAGAAGATGCTCAACTTAATGAAATGACTGTGGTAAAACCCACTCAGCAAGAAATGATTACTTTAAAACAAGAAGTCTATTGGGATACTGCAATTAATGGAATGAAAGCGGTAGTACATGCACGAAGAGGAAGTGCTTACAAAGTGGGTAAGGACTCTGATTATCGTTTTGCAGGCAAAACCGGTACTGCACAAGTTGTTGCGATCAAACAACGTGAAACTTATAATGCTGATAAGCTTGATAAAAAATTCCATGATCATGCTTTATTTGTAGCTTTCGCACCCTTAAAAAAGCCTCGCATTGCAGTATCAGTGATTGTGGAAAATGGAGGGAGTGGTAGTAAAATGGCAGCACCTATTGCAAAAAAAATAATGGATTATTATTTATTACCCAATTCCCCCTTATATCTTGCAACCAAAACTTCTCAATAACCCCCCTAAATTATGCAAACAAACTGGCGCAATAATCATTTTTTACACTTAGATAAGCCTTTATTATTTGGTTTGTTATTGTTATCTGGTATTGGATTATTTGTCTTATATAGTGCGGGTGATCAAAATTTAGATTTGATGCTCCGTCAAATGTTACGTTTGTTGGTGGGGTTTGGTATTATGCTTTTGCTTGCCCAAATTCAAATTCAACATATAGTACGTTGGATACCATGGTTGTATTTGGGAGTAATCGTTTTGTTAATACTGGTGTTAGCAATAGGTGAAGTTAGCAACGGTTCGCAACGTTGGCTCAATATAGGACTGTTTCGTTTTCAACCTTCAGAAGTCATGAAATTAGCAGTTCCTTTGATGGTTACCTGGTATTTCGCTGATAAGGCTTTACCCCCCAATTATGGACGTTTATTATTAGCAATTCTTATCATTACAATACCCGTAATTTTAGTTTCCATGCAACCAGACTTAGGTACATCACTACTCATTGCATCATCTGGTTTATTTGTGTTGTTATTAGCAGGTATTAGTTGGCGTATTATTTTTGGGATTACCACGTTAGGCACTTTGCTTGCTCCCATTTTTTGGATATTTATCCTGCATGAATATCAAAAAGAACGGATACGTACCCTTTTTTATCCTGAAAAAGATCCATTAGGCGCAGGATATCACATCATTCAATCCAAGATTGCTATTGGTTCAGGAGGAGTATATGGAAAAGGATGGCTCAATGGAACACAATCGCATTTGCAGTTTTTACCAGAACGTACTACTGATTTCATTTTTGCTGTCTATAGTGAAGAATTTGGCTTAATAGGCGTGTTGGTTTTATTAAGCATCTATATTTTTATTTTGGCTCGCGGTGTGTACATTGCTATACACGCACAGGATACTTTTTCCCGCCTCTTGGTAGGTAGTTTAATACTTACTTTTTTTGTATATATATTTGTTAATATGGGTATGGTTATTGGTTTATTACCAGTGGTAGGACTTCCTTTACCACTCATTAGTTATGGCGGAACCTCAATAGTTACATTGATGGCTGGATTTGGGTTAATAATGGCAGTGCATACGCATAGGCGTTTTTTGTCTAGTTAGTCTATTTTATCGAACAAAGTGTAGCGAAGAACTCCAATATTACTACTTTATTAATGAAATTACCTTTTATACATCACACAAACTTGAAATTTTCATGCGTACTTCTTTGTTAATTCACCTATATGGTATGGCTGGATTTGGGTTAATAATGGCAGTGCATACGCATAGGCGTTTTTTGTCTAGTTAGTCTATTTTATCGAACAAAGTGTAGCGAAGAACTCCAATATTACTACTTTATTAATGAAATTACCTTTTATACATCACACAAACTTGAAATTTTCATGCGTACTTCTCTGTTAATTCACCTATATGGTGATGCCAACCAGCAAGTCAGTTGGGCAACTTTTAATTCTGCCGGAGATATCATTGAAAGTGCCACAAACGTTCCCATTGATAGTGTTCCCCGTCAACATGGCAAGCCTTTCGTTTTAATACCTAGCACTGAAGTTGTACTAACACAAACAAATATTCCTAGTAAACAGTGGCAACGAATTGTTCAAGCTGTACCTTATGCCCTTGAAGAACAATTAGCAGAGGATGTTGAAAATTTGCATTTTGCACTGGGTAAACGAGTATCTTCATCAGGCAATATTAGTGTTGCCGTGATTGATCGAACATTGATGGATGGTTATTTACAACAATTGAGAAGGGTGGAATTTATACCAATGTTATTGATGCCAAATATTTTGGCAGTGCCAAAACCGCCTAATGGATGGGGAATATTGTTTTTTAATAAGATAGTATTGGTACGCACTGGTTTGCATGCCGGTTTTGCAATTGAAATGCCTTGTCTCAATATTGCTTTACGAATGGCTTTGCTTGAAGTTGAACATGAGAATGAACCTCCTCAAAAAATTGTCGTTTTCAGAGGTACTGAATCTGTGGTAACATTAACAGAATTACACGCATTAGGTATTCCCATCATAGAAAAAACCCATGAAAAAGGTGTGTTAGCTTGGCTGATTAAAGGGTTAAATGAAACCAAACCCTTGAATTTACTGCAAGGCGATTGTTGCCCTCAAGATAAAATAGTCACACTATGGCAACCATGGCGACTGACAGCCATGCTATTAATTTTGTGGGGTGGATTACTTGTGGCAAAACAAGGTGTGGAATATCAACATTTGAAACAACAACGTCATGCATTACACACGCAAATTGAAAAAATTTACCGCGAGACATTTCCAAAGGCACATAAAATTGTTAATCCACAAGTGCAAATGGAACAAAAATTAAGAACATTACGTACTCAACAAGGCAATATCTCGCTGCAATCCAATTTTCTTTCTATATTAAATCAAATAAGTGTATCCCTGGCACGCGCTCCTGGTTTTAATCTAAAAAGAATTGATTTCCGCCAAGGGCATTTTGATGTACAATTAAGCATAGCGAATTTGCAAGCCCTTGAATATTTAAAGAAACGTTTGAGTCGCTTAGGCCTGACTGTGGAAATACCATCTGCAACGAGTCATAACAATCAAGTTAAAAGCCGTTTACGTATTTACAAAAATCATTAAATTTTTCACTTTTCATTTCACTTTTAATTTTTCACTAAATATTGAGGAGACTATTTTGAAGTTATTAAAACACGTTTTTTTCATTATTCTTTTGTCACTAAGCGTGGCAACATTTTCTTTAACACAAGCTGAAGAAGTGGATAAACCACAAATCATCGTGGTACATTTATCCAATTTCACAGGTGACTTACATGCGGCACTCATGGCAATTAAATTTGCCAATACTTTACAAGCGAAAGGTGCTCAAGTTACTTTATTTTTGGATATGGAAGCTGTGCGTGCAGCTGATTATAGACAACCCCAAAATTTGAAATGGGGAATGGTAGGCTCTAGTTTTGCTGAGCAATATAATGTCTTTGTTAAAACGGACGGTCAAGTAATACTTTGTCCACACTGTGCAATGGCAGCTGGTATTACTGAAAAATATTTGCGTAATGGAGCTAAGATGGGGACTGTCGAAAGTATTACTGATTTATTGTTTGCCGCTGATAAAGTAATTGATTACTAATTATGAATTAGTCATTCATTTACCAATCCTGATGGGGAAAAGTGCGAGGAATTCAGCGTGATTTTATGACACCTTACATAAATTTTCCCAATATTCATCCCATTCCTCATTAGCTCTAACAACAGGGTTGTGATTAAAAGTGTGAGACGAATGCTAATTTTTGGATGACTTGCCCTCACACTTTTAATCACACCCGTTGGTTTGAGCCGCTCGCAATATCGAAGAAGAATTCCCATGGCTCAAAAAAACGGTACTGGGGACATAACGAATGGGCCAGAGGATATTTTTGTGCCACAGCCTTCTATATGACAGATGAAATGAGCCAAAGTTATCTCGAACATAATGAAAAACCCACTCTTCATTCTAATTTTAAAACGGAGTCATAATACGGGGCTATTCGCCCTGTATCACGGTTTTCAGCCGCCAAGCTCCCTAACCTACCCGTCTTTAGCGGGTGGTTATTGAGTTTTAAATTTCCCTTAGTGTTCCTTAATTACTGATGTTACGCACAAGGAAAAAAGCATTTTTGTTCAAGCACTTACAATATCTATTTTTTCTTTAACTATTAAAATACATTTTTAATTCAATTTCTTAAGGTAGAGATTTTTTGAAAAAATATTTACACACATTATTTACTCATGCCATAGCAACATTGCAAACGAAAGGCGATATCCCTCAAGATATAGCGGTTAATATTCATCTTGAACGAACTCGTGATACTCAGCATGGTGATTTTGCTTGTAATGTCGCTATGGTTTTAGCTAAATCGGCACATAAGCGTCCACATGATTTAGCCACAAGTATTGTGGAACAGTTGCCCAATGAGGATGATTTTATTGCTAAAATTGAGATTGCTGGACCTGGTTTTATTAATATCTTTTTGAAACCAAATACTTTTTATGCAGTGATTAACGAAATTTTAACTGCCAAAGACACTTATGGGCAAAGTCAAATTGGTGCAGAACAGTCCGTGATGATAGAGTTTGTCTCTGCTAATCCAACAGGTCCTTTACATGTTGGACATGGGCGGGGAGCGGCTTTAGGTGCAGTATTGGCAAATTTATTGATAGTCGCAGGTTATAAAGTTTATAAGGAATACTATGTCAATGATGCTGGTCGGCAAATGGATATTTTAGCCACCAGCGTGTGGTTGCGTTACTTGGAACTTTGTGGTGAAATCTTAACATTTCCTGTGAATGGTTACAAAGGTGATTATGTGTGGGATATTGCAGCTAGTTTACATCGTGAACAGGATGATGCTTTGCAGCATAGTGCTACGACAGTATTTGAAAATATTCCGCCCGATGCTGATGAGCAAGGTGGTAATGAAGATATACACATTGATGCACTCATAGAACGTTGTCAACAATTACTGGGAGAAAAATCTTTTCAACACCTTTTTCAAAAAGGATTAGAAACAATTCGCGAAGATATACGTCACGATTTAGAACAATTTGGAGTGGTGTATGATGAATGGTTTTCTGAATCTAGCCTTAGCACGAATCATAGGGTTAACAAGGTGGTAGAGCAATTGAAGGCTGGGGGACACACTTATAAACAAAATGGTGCATTATGGTTTTGTTCTAGCGTTTTTGGGGATGAAAAGGATCGGGTGCTAATCCGTGAAAATGGACAATTTACGTATTTTGCTTCAGATATTGCCTATCATGTGAACAAATTAGAACGCGGTTTTGATCATCTTATTGATATTTGGGGAGCCGATCATCATGGTTATATAACGCGTGTAAAGGCTGCGATAACTGCACTTGGTGCTGAAGAAAACCGTTTGACGGTTTTGTCAGTGCAATTCGCGACTTTATATCGGGGGCAAGAAAAATTACAAATGTCCACTCGAAGTGGTGAATTTGTGACGTTACGTGAATTGCGTGAAGAGGTTGGACGTGATGCCGCTCGCTTTTTTTATCTGCAACATAAAAGTGAACAACATCTGAATTTTGATCTGGAATTGGCAAAATCCCGTTCTATTGACAATCCGGTGTATTATATTCAATACGCACATGCTCGAATTAACAGTGTATTTCGGCAATTGCATGACAAAAACCAAACTTGGCATCACGACAAAACAATACTCACACAACTTAATACTGATCATGAACAAACTTTGTTAATTACACTATCACGTTATCCAGAGATAATAGAAATGGCAGCACAAGCTTATGAAGTTCATCAATTGACTTATTATCTACGAAAATTGGCGCAGGATTTTCATACTTTTTATGATGTCCATAAAATTTTAGTAGAGGATAATGGATTGCGTAATGCGCGTTTAAGCTTAATTGCTGCTGTACAACAAGTATTACGTAATGGTTTAACAATCATTGGTGTGTCGACACCAGAGGTGATGTAATAATGGCTATGCGAAAACGACACACACGAAATCCTGATTATGTTTCTCCGACTTGTCCACCAGGATGGGCATGGTTATTGGCAGGGATTGTGATAGGTATGTTTATCTCTTTTCTTATTTATTTACGTGAAATTGCCCCATATACTTTACCCTCAGACAATGCACAAACACCACTTGTTGTAGAAAAAACAGTACCTACTTCTACTGTCAAGCCTTCTGAGCCTGTTGATCGTTTTCAGTTTTATGATATATTACCCAACACTGAAGTTGAAATACTACCTGAGACAGGAAAATCAACGAATTTAGCGGATCCATCGTCTCAAGCAGATTTGCCAATACAAAACCCTGGTCGATATCTATTACGAGTAGGCTCATTTGAGAATGAACAACAAGCTGAAGGTTTGAAAAACCATTTAACTTCACTAGGTATTACTGCACAGATTGAAAAAACACCGCTCAGTGATACGGGTAGATGGTATCGTGTACAAGTTGGCCCTTTTACTGATTTGAATAAGCTTAATGAAACACGTGCCAAACTTGCAGCTAATAATATTCGTGCTATTTTGTTGAAATTTTAGCGTTTGAAAATTGAAATTGGGTATTATTTTTTATTTTGAAGCGATATCCCTTTTTAAATAACCTGTACACCTTCTGCTTCAAGCATCTGTACCAGACGAATTAGGGGTAAACCTATGATAGCAGTTGGATCATTGCCAACCATTTTGTCTAATAAAGCGATTCCTAAACCTTCTGATTTGAAACTACCAGAACAATTATAAGGTTTTTCATGACGAAGGTAATTTTCTATCTGTTCTAAGGTGAGATAACGAAATTTTACGCTAAAACATACCGTATCAATTTGAGCTTGGTTTGTATCAGTATTGAGTAAGCATAAACCTGTCAAAAAATCGACTTGTTTACCACTGGATTTTGTAAGTTGTTCAATAGCTTGTTCATGAGTACCCGGTTTACCTAAGATAGTGTCATCCATTATGGCTACTTGATCTGAGCCAATAATTAAAGCTTTCGGGTAAGTTTCTTGAGCTGAACGGGCTTTCTGTTGCGCTAGACGAGAAACAAGTGTCGTTGGGGATTCGTCTGGAAAAGGGGTTTCATCAACATGGGGAGTATAAGTTTCAAAAGCGATATGTAATCGGTCTAGCACATTTTTTCTAAATATTGAAGTTGAAGAAAGTACTAGAGGTAAAGTTAGAGGGAGTGAAACGTGCAATACAGTCATAACAATTTTATCCTAGTAATATAATGAATTGAGTAGTACACTTTAAGCTTAATTTTTTGTAACTATTCAGTCTCATAATGAATGTTAATGCTTTTTTCGCTGGAGTGTCACGAAATGCGTTCCAACGCTTTCGCTGTGGAACGAGAGGCTGAGTAGTTACAATTTTTTATTACCATTCCTTCATCTAATATTTTGAAATTTCTATTCAAAAGTAAGCAGTTGATAGTAAAATTTATTTTCAATTATGCATTTAATAATACCTTCGCCAAAATCTTGAGTATTAAATTCAACTATTACAAAAATACTTAAAAATCAACGAGATTTAAAATAAGATTCACAGGTTTAAAAATAAGGCAACTGGTTGAAATTAAAGTAATATCATGCAATAACCTACTTATTTAGTAGGATAATTGGCGAAGGTATTGATTTAAATAAAATAA
>JAUCGK010000167.1 GCA_030378085.1 Candidatus Parabeggiatoa sp. HSG14 | reverse complement strand
CATTTAGTAAGTAATTAAATTTTTTTCAAAAAATACTTGCAATTTTTAAAATATTGTTTACACTTATCTACAAAGATATGTTTGCTTTTTTTGCCAAATTTATAGATATAATTTAAAATTTTCAAAATCCTTCATTACATATTATGAACACCACTCACTTTACAATTTATAACATTTATGCCCATCAGGGGCAGGTGAAGTGGTGCCCGTCTGTTTTTCTTACCTGCCTCTATAAGTCACTACGACTGCTGCCCTATTTGGGCAATAATCTCTAAATCATCCGCATACCCTGGCGAGGGTTAATAACGTAACCACCCTCTTTTTTGTTATACAATCATGGAATGCCTGTTAGTGCTTGAACGAAAAATTATTTGAATCTCCCAAACCTTTGATGTTTGTCATAGAGGGAAATAAACGGGAGAATTAAAATTTTCAGATACACTGTCATTTGCATTCTGGGAGCTTTTATTATGACTGATAAACTCATTATTTTTGATACAACGTTACGTGATGGCGAACAAAGCCCAGGCGCGTCTATGACAAAGGACGAAAAAATTCGGATTGCTAAAGCGTTAGAGAAATTGCGCGTTGATGTGATTGAGGCGGGATTTCCTATCGCAAGCCTTGGGGATTTTGAAGCAGTACAAGCTGTAGCAAATACCATTAAAGACAGTACCGTATGTGGTTTAGCGCGTGCCCTTGAAAAAGATATTGATCGTGCCGGAGACGCGCTTAAAGGGGCTGCTTCTGCACGAATTCATACTTTTATTGCTACCTCACCTATTCACATGCAGGAAAAACTTTGCATGTCGCCGGATCAAGTGTTAGAACAAGCTGTTAAAGCCGTTAAACATGCTAGGCAATATACAGATAATGTTGAATTTTCGCCAGAAGATGCAGGGCGTTCAGAAATCGACTTTTTATGCCGTATCATTGAAGCAACAATTGATGCAGGGGCGGGAACGATTAATATTCCTGATACAGTGGGTTATACTTTACCAGAATATTTTGGACACTTAATCGCTGAATTACGTGAACGGATTCCCAACTCGGATAAGGCTATTTTTTCGGTGCATTGCCATAATGATTTAGGGTTAGCAGTAGCTAATTCCTTAAGTGCTGTGATAAATGGTGCGAGACAAGTGGAATGTACGATTAATGGCTTAGGAGAACGCGCCGGTAATGCCGCTTTGGAAGAAGTGGTTATGGCAGTGCGTACTCGACACGATATTTTTCCTTGTCATACGGATTTGGAAACCACTCAAATTGTGACTTGTTCACGTTTAGTGTCTAATATCACAGGTTTTCCTGTGCAACCGAATAAAGCCATTGTAGGCACAAATGCCTTTGCCCATGAAGCTGGTATCCATCAAGATGGTGTGCTTAAACATCGCCAAACTTACGAGATTATGAAAGCAGAGGATGTTGGCTGGCACGCCAATCGGATGGTATTGGGCAAACATTCAGGGCGTAATGCTTTTCGCAATCATCTTCAAGGATTAGGTATTGAGTTTAATTCTGAGGAAGAACTCAATGTCGCTTTTACTCGCTTTAAAGAATTAGCGGACAAAAAGCATGAGATATTTAATGAAGATTTACAAGCATTAGTGACTGATGCCTTAACTATTGTGCATGAGCAGATTAAGTTAGTGGCATTAAGGGTGTGTTCTGAAATGGGAGAAACACCTCATGCCAGTGTCACTTTAAATATTAACGGTATAGAAAATTCGGTGTCTGCGAAAGGAAGTGGTCCTGTGGATGCGACATTCAAGGCCATAGAAACCTTAGTAAATAGCAATATGAATTTATTAGTTTACTCCGTCAACAACGTGACTAATGGCACCGATGCTCAAGGCGAAGTAGGTGTGCGTTTGGAAAAAGAGGGGCAAATAGTCAATGGACAAGGAGCAGACACTGATATTGTGATTGCTTCAGCCAAAGCCTACCTCAATGCTCTTAATAAAATCTTAAATCCAGTAGAACGCAAACACCCGCAAGTGGTACAACCTGTGTAAGATTTTACGTAACTACTCAAGGCTGAGTAGTTACAAATTTTCTTGCTATAAAATATCCTGTGATGAAGGCAAAAACAACGTATATCAAGCTTTAAACCCCAATTCACCATTACAATGTAAGTGATGCTATTATTCTGTTTCTTTCTTATATTTCAATTGTGAAATAAGACAATCTTCAAAACTAATATCATCCCGCACACCAAGATAAGTGGGTTGATAAAGATTACCTCCCTTATAAGCATAGAGATACCGTACTTCAATAATTGAATCAACCACTGGCACTTCTTTATTGGGTGGGATAGTGACATTCCCCACATTCACTTGCTTTTTATCAGCGATAACTGCAACTGCAACACTACGCTTTTGGTTGATCGAGGTGACAATAACCGAAGCAGTGGCATAGAATTTAAACTTTATTTGATTTCCACCACTGTTAGGTCTGCCAGCAGTGTAAGGGGCTGATGATTTTTTGAAGACAATGCCTTCCATGCCTGAAACTTTTAACCTATCATACAATTGTTGTTTTTCTTTTTTGGTTTTGGCAGTTTCAGTGACGATTATTGAACCGTTAAAACCCAATTTTTTAAGGTGTAACAGTCTTTTACTATAGGGTGCTGTTCTGATATCAGTATTATCAATTTCCAATAAATCAAAAGCAAACAGTTGTTCCCCAACGGCTTCACCATCCACCAGGTAAGCTTGATCAACTTGACCCGCACTATTGAGTATCGTATCCGGCGCACCAATAGAAAGACCTTTTCGGTTGATTGCCGTTATCGAATCGGTTTTGTGGATCAGCATTCTCTTCCCGTCATGCTTTTCCTGTGCCCACCAGTTTTTATCATTGATGAGTTGAAGTGCAACAGATTCCTCAACAAAATTTAATAATTGGCATTGGACACCTGTCTCCCTCATATCTGTATCAGTATGAACATACTGTGAACCTTCTTCACCAGGCATGTAACCTTTCGATGTTTTGTCTTTTACCAGTTTATCGTATATTTTTTTTGCTTTGGCATAGTCAACAGATGTTTGCGTTTTAGTCCCTGTTTTGAGTGTTGCTCCCCTGCGTCCATAAGCAAAATTCACAACAAAATGCTTGCTATCAGCTTCTTCTATAGAAGCTTTGTAAATTTTATCGCTCGATCCCTGTTTAAAATATAGAGTAATGTTTTCAGAAGTCATCATTTTTCCTTTTTATTTCAACATTGAATAAATAACCTGCCAGGTTTTGGAAACTTGACAGAACCCAAAATGTAACCTTTAGTATTGAATTTAATTTTCATTTCCAAGTATAATATTTCCACTTCCCAAACTCCACCGTTTAAAAAAACAAGTTGAGATTGGAGTTCAAACCTTCAGGTTTGGAATAGCTAAAGCTTTGGACTCCACTAAACCAAAATCACACTCTTTTGAAATAGTCTAGTTTTCGTTGATACTTAAGTAATTAGGCGGTACAAAATCCACTAAATAAATCTGATTATCAGAAAGGTAAAATTTGTAGCCATCTTCGTGCATTTTTTTAGTATCAATAGTAAGGATAACTAACTTGCCATGTCTTTTGCCAACATTTGAAGCAGTTTGAACGTTCTTTGACAAATGAACATGATGTCGATTTCCCTTAAGTAAACCTGTTTTTTGAATTGATTCTAAAAAATGCTTGGCTGTGCCATGATAGAGAATATCAGGTGGAACGATTTCTTGAAATTCTAGTTCTATTTTAACAGAATGGCCTTGATTAGCCTTTATCAAGCTTAAGTTATCATTCAATGAAAACCTATTTTTATCATTTATTTCAACAACTTGTTTTAACTCTTCAATACTAAACTCAAGTTTTGAGTTATTTAAAATATCAGTAACACTTGTCCAGCCATTTCTATCTAAGGTGATACCAATGGATTCTGGATGATGTCGTAAAACATAACTTAGAAATTTGCTGATTTTAATTTCTCTTTTAGTCATAAAATTAATTGGCTTTTGTCAAAAAAGACAAAACTTTTCTGGAGGAATATAGCGTTTTTTGGAGTCCAAAGCATAAGCTTTGATTTTCCGCAATAGTGAAGGATTCCAACGAACAATGACTTTGCCAAAGCTTATACCTTTTAATTCCCTAAATCTTTCTACTTAATTGCTATATATCGTGAAATTATTTTTCTATAAATCTATTAATCATGTCAAATTCTAAAATTATTCAACGTGATTTATCTATTCTTTGGCATCCTTGCACCCAAATGAAAGATCATGAAACCTTACCTTTAATTCCCATCAAGCGTGGGGAGGGGGTATGGTTAGAAGATTTTGAGGGAAAACGTTATATTGATGCTATCAGTTCATGGTGGGTTAATTTATTTGGACATGCGAATCCGCGTATTAATGCGGCTGTGCGTGAACAATTAGAACAGCTTGAACATGTGATATTCGCCGGTTTTAGCCATGAGCCAGTGATTGAATTATCGGAGCGGTTGATCCAAATAACACCTCCTGATTTAACCCGTTGTTTTTACGCAGATAATGGCTCTGCTGCGGTAGAAGTTGCCCTAAAAATGAGTTTTCATTACTGGCGCAATCAGGGACAATCACAAAAAACCAAGTTCATTACTTTACAAGATAGTTATCATGGTGAAACATTAGGTGCCTTGGCGGTAGGGGATGTCGCATTGTATAAAGAAACTTATGCGCCCTTATTAATGGAAACTATCACTGCACCTTCTCCTGCGGGTTGCTATGCTGAAAAAGGAGAATCTTATGAAAATTATGCACGGCGGCAATTTGAAGCAATGAAAGCATTGTTAGAGAAACATGCTCATGAATTGGCTGCTGTGATTCTAGAACCATTAGTGCAATGTGCGGGTGGAATGCGAATGTATCATCCCGTCTATTTAAGTTTATTGCGAGAAGCGTGTTATCAATATAATGTTCACCTGATTGCAGATGAAATTGCAGTTGGTTTTGGGCGTACTGGAACAATGTTTGCGTGTGAACAAGCGGATATTTCTGCCGATTTTTTGTGTTTATCCAAAGGGTTAACCGCGGGCTATTTACCGTTATCAGTGGTATTGACTACTGATGAAGTTTATCAAGCCTTTTATGACGACTATGCTACATTAAAAGCATTTTTACATTCACACAGTTATACAGGTAATCCTTTAGCGTGCAAGGCAGCATTAGCAACTTTAGATATTTTTGCAGAAGATAACGTCATTGAAAATAATCGCACCCTTGCAAAAACTATGAATGAAGCAACACGCCATTTACAAGATCATCCTCATGTAGGCGAAATACGACAACAAGGTATGATACTCGCGATTGAAATGGTGAAAAATAAGGCAAAGCGTGAAGTTTATCCTTGGCAAGAACGGCGAGGTTTGCGTGTTTATCAATATGCGTTAGAAAAAGGGGCATTATTACGCCCCCTCGGTAATGTCATTTATTTCATGCCCCCTTATGTTATTACCTCTGAACAAATTCAAGAACTCGCTGAGATTGCTCAAGGTGGAATTGAAAGCGCAATTAGGGAGTAATAAATCTCTTTAAGTTTCCCGCTTTTTTAATAAGGTTAAAGAGGATTTAGCTCGTAGGTTGGACTGACGAGACTGGTTCAATTCTATGTAAAATATATAAAAATCAATAGGTTAAAATATGGGTTCAAAAATCAGCCATTAGTCTTGTTTATCAATGCAATGAAAGCATATCTTGCCATGAGGATTGCATTGAACTGAACCAGTGCCAAGTGATTAAAAGACCGAAAATTCTCCCTCCGAATAAGCTTGTGCATTAAGATAGAAAACCAAATTTCAATCTGGTTAAGCCATGATGATAAAATGTGGGTATGATTTTTTAGTTAGTCTGCATTAGAATGAATCTATACCAATTTCATTGAACTTACATGTCGTGGGATAGGAAAAAAAACATATTTATACTCAAATCGACCTATTGCCCAGTTTTCTTGCTGTTTGACAAGTGTAATGATAGCCATAAATTGTCCACCTTGGAAGCTCCCTTGAACACTGTAACGGGGATTAATATGCCACCAAGTAGTATTGGAGCGAAATAATCCGCCTTTAGCACCGTGGTATTTTAATAATTCTTTTAATTGAGTAAAAATTTTGTCAATCTTGTAGAGTTGGTCTTCTGTTAAATTTTTTCGTAATTCATTGCTTGTATGAGTTAAAAACACACGATTATTCCAATCTACAAACAAACCTAACATTGTTATATTAGTAAATCCCCGCGCTTCTGTATGTATCTGCTGTAAACTAAAAGTACCATATATTGTTCCTAAACTAGCAAATATGATTAACAAAAAAAAACCGCTGAGTGTTGTGAATAAACGATGAAAAAAAGTTTTCAAGTGTTTCGTTCCTATTGAAAAATTTGTATTTTATTGGTTTTTTAGAGAAAAACATAAATGAGTACAACGAATTTAAAAAAACAACGAATAACCATAAGCTATTCGTTGTGATTTTTTTCTAATTCGTTGTACTCATTTTAGAACAATCACGAGGCGCAATTCCTTTTTCATTCGCATATTTTTGAGCGGAGGCTTGAGCCATTGAACGAGTCAACTCATAATCTGGTGCAATCCAGTCACTGATGATATTCCATTTCTTATCATATATAGCGTTTCCCGATTGCGTCAGGTACAACTCCCCTCTTTAATTAAGGAGGGGATTTAGGGGAGGTTGTACTTTATCCAATCGGAAAACGCTATATTTTTGGCTTATTTTTCAATTTTTCCTAAATCGTACAAAATCAATTTACCACGAGTGAGTGGTACAGCTACCCAGCAATTTTGTTCAGTACACCGAAAATCAAAATCCCATGCAGGAACAGGCTCATTTGCTTTAGCTGGCAATTGTATGGAAAATAATTCGTTTCCTTTAGATAAATCCCAAAAGCGTAGCGTAGCATCAGCACTAATGGTAGAAACTCTTTGACCATCATCACTAAAAATAGCACGATATATTGTGCTTGTATGTCCAGATAAATGAGATTGGATAGATTTGTCTGTTGTTGAGTAAACATGGACTTTCAGATCACGCCCCACACTGACAATTTTTTTACCATTTGGACTGAGACTGGAATACATTAATGCATCTGAAGTAGGAGAATATTTTTGTAACAATGTTTGTAAACCATTATTAATATCCCATAAACGAATTTCATCATCTCCAGTGGTTAGTAGTTGTGTTCTCTTTTTATTAAATAAGGAGACTGAATTGACATCCTTTCCGTCAAATGGTTGATAAAATTGTTCTTGTCCATCAATGGTAAATAAACCAACTCTCCCATCAAAACTTGCTGTAGCAAATGTATGATTATCTGACGAAAAAACCACGTCATTAATAGCACCTTTATGGTAAAACGTGTGTTTTTCCTCTAAATTAAATCCATTTTTAGAGGAAGTCACTCGCCAAAGCTTCGCGGTATCATCAAAACTGGCGGAAACTAACCATTGACTATCAGGACTAAAAGCAAGACGTTTAACTTTCTTTTGATGTGCGGTTTGATTATCCCATAATAAATGACCAGTTTTAAAATTGGATAAAGCATATAAATGTAATGCACCATTTTTAAATCCAACAGCCACTTTTTCACCATCAGGAGCAATAGAAGTTGAAGCGGGTTCACTTGATAAATCTAGAAAGTGTTGGTGTGGAAATGTTGAATCCCAACGCATGACAGAACCATCACTACTTGCCGTAAAAATTTCTCTCCCAAAAGTAGCAATATCAGTAATTCCTGCGGTATGTTTTTGTAATAACCGCATGGTTTCTCCACTTTGAGTATTCCAAATACGCAAAGTTATATCATCACTGACAGAAGCTAAAGAACGTCCACCATCTATAAACCTCACTCCAAAAACGATGTCTTTATGTCCATCTAACACTTGCACCTGTTCACCAGTTTCTGTGTTCCATAGAAGTATGTTTTTATCACTACTAGTTGTTAATAACTTATTATCTGGACTAAAGGTAACGCTTTCAACGTCATTTGTATGACCCGTTAAAATATGTGATATTTCGCCTGTTTTCATTTTCCATAAATAGGCAGTATCATCATAACTACCACTAGCTAACCATTTGTCATCAGAACTGAAAGCCAAACTTGAAATCTCTTCTTGGTGTCCAATCAAAGTGTTTAATAATTTGCCTGTTTTAGTCTCCCATAACGAGATATTATTATCCTTACCATCACCACCACTGGCTAAAATTGTTCCGTTAGAATTGACTGCTAAGGCCAATATTGATTCTGGTGTTTTCCATTTTCTAATAGGTTCTTTATCAGAGAGTGACCAAAGAATAATTTGCTTATCATCTCCCGCACTGGCCAACCATTGACCTTGAGGATGAAAAATAACGGCAGAAATATCCCCAGTGTGTTTTTGTAAATTTTGTATTAATTGGTGACTATTCGCATCAAATAACGCTAAAGTCCCTTTTTCTCCCGCGGCGGCTAAAAATTGACCATCAGAACTCAAAGCAACAGAAAATAATGGTACGTTTACTTGGTATACCTGTTGCGGATCGCCACTGATTAATTTGGCATACCAAGCAAATGAGTTACGTGTTTGACGACGTTCTTGAGGTATTTTAGAATCCAACGAATAAGTTTTGTCTAAAATATTTTTAGCAAGATCATAATTTTCATTCTTTGCTAAAAGCGTTGCGTGTGTTAAGTGTGATTCAAATAAATCTACTGTGCGTTGTTTTTCTATTGATTCTGCTCTTTGTTTTGCAGCTATTGCATTTTCACGTTCTAAATTCGCCCATATAGCTAAGGCTGTCGCTATTGCAAGACCAATAGATGCTCCAGCGAGCTGCTTCCGTGTTTTTTGTAATTTAAGTTGTCGGATTTTTTCTTCTCGCTGTTTTTCTCGTTCTTTTTTACTGGCTTCTAAAAAATCCATAGCAAGATTAAAATATTTTCCTTCTTCCTTACCGTAACGTTTTGCCCATATAACCGTTGGTTTTTTTTGGTGATACCATTTTAATGCCAGTTCAAGTTCTATACCAGACCAAAGTTCGGCACGATCTTCTTTCCAACGACAGGCAGTATCTTCTAAGCGACGATAAAGTTCAATAGAATCCTCTTCTTTCTTTAGCCATTTCTGTAAGTGTTGCCATTGACGAATCAAGCTTTCATGGCTAATATCCAACATGCTACTGCAACTTAAATCCGCATCCTCTTGTCGAGGCATTAAAAACCTTCGCCCTTCTTGACGAAATTCCTCTACAACAATAATAAGTTCTTGCCATGATATATCTGCTAATTCAGCAACTTTATATAACTCTGTTGGATAACGAATATCTTGAGTTCCTTCGGAACTGTTACAAAGGCTACAAAACAAAATTTTGATGATTTTCTGTTGTTTAGAATCAAGCGCATCATAAATTTCATCTAAATGTTGAGAAAGTGCTGTCTTTAATGTTCCAACTTGATCATAATACTTCAAAGTTAAAGTCGTATTTTCAGAGTTTTCTTGGGCATTTGCTAATATCCACATTCGCATTAATGCATGTTGTAAAAGCGGCAATTGATCATCGGGATCATTACCCATATCCTTAAGCAAATGAGCGATTAAAGAAGGGTCTATCCTCCCATCATAGACATTCGCAGGCCCTGCAATAACTCTTTCTAACTGTTTACTTGTTAAGCGTGGAGTCAGAAATAATCCGTCATTAAGCGTTTCTGGTAAGCCATAAAATGTCGCACAGTCCCCCAGAAAATCCGAACGCATTGTAATGACCACATATATTCTTTCATGTTGACTACCAGCCAGTAATAAAGAGACAAATGCTGCTGCTTCCTCTGGTGAATTTTTGTAGTAACGAAATATTTCTTCAAATTGATCAATCAATAACAAAAGATTATTTTCTTTCGGAAAAGAAACCTGCTCTAACAATTCATGCAAACTATTTAAAACATCTTGACGTAGCTGCGTTTTTAGGGAAGCAATCTTTTCTTTTTTATTTTCGGAAAAGCGGTATTTTTGACCGAGTATATCCGTTTTTTCCAACAAACTTTTGGCTAGCCGAGTGAATGGTTCATTACCAGGACGCATTGCGGCAACTTGCCAATTCACACCAGCTTTTGGAAGAAAACCAATTTCTAAGCCAGCTAACATACCTGCGTAAACTAGGGAAGACTTTCCACAACCCGATGAACCAACAACAGCGAGAAAATGCTTTTCTCCCAGTTTTTTGATAAGTTGATCAGTATGTTCTTCACGACCAAAAAAGATATCAGATTCTTCAATTTGATAAGGACGTAAGCCAGGATAAGGAGGACTTTTCATAAGTAATTTTCTAAACTTGATATAAAAGTATGTAACATAACTTCAGGTGGTTGATCACAACAATTAAGAATTGAAACATAAGGAGGTATAATTATATTAAGCGATTCTTGTTCTGAAAATATCTCACAAACTGCCACAAAGGGTTTTTCTCGACGTTGGCTAACAACTTTAAAAACCTGACGTAATTGTCTGACTATCCATGTTTTTGGACTGTTGCCATAAATAATCAATGTGGCATTACATTCAAGTAAATTATCTTCTAAATATTCACGTAATTCATCAGGTTCACCTTTATCTAAAGGAAGAGCGCACACCATTTCATACGTTTCACATAGCAATTGACCTAACTGTTTTGCTAAAGCATTATCATCTATTGTGGCATTGATAAAAATGAATTGACCCTGTAAAGCATTTAAGATTTTTTTAGAAAATGGTCGTTGTGGTATTTTTGGTTTCTTGTCAACAACAGTTTCTAATTTCTGAATAATACGTTGTTTAAAATCATTAAATGTTGTCGAGATTACTGAATTTGATTCTAAGAAAGCACGTACCAAGGGATCTTGTACAGTATTCAAATCCAGTTGATTATCTCTCCACTGCAAAAGAGGTATTTTTGCTAATTGGGCTAAGTCATATTGATCTTTTGGCGTTACTATTTCAGTAGAATTTTGAATGGTTTCCTTGCTTAATAACTGTAAAAATAAATTCGATTTTTTTAAATCTTCGTAAATAGTTTGATGTCGTTTTTCTTTACTTGAAAATGCATAAGGACTATTGGGTAAAACTTGAAATTTATGCTGATAAAGATAAGCTTTTAGTTGTTCATAGTAAGTTAATAAATCTTCAGTCGGTTGTGCAAGAAAAATTGTTGCTTGCGGACTATCTTCCGGCAGAGGTCTAATAATAGCAGGTGTTTCTTTTCTTAATACTTTAATTTTATTGGCTAATTGTTGTGCAATATTATTGAGTTGTTGATAATATTCCGGATCATTTATTATCCAAATTCTATGACCTTGTAATTCATGGATATCTTTGTGAAAACGAATAAAATTATGTTGAACAATAATAAATAAGCGACCTGAGTTAGTTCCCACTCTTTCTAAAAATATGCTAAGTTCTTCTCTTTGTTTTGATTGGAGATAATTTGGAGATAAAATTAACAAAAAAATTGCTGTATTTTCTAACTTTTCGGCAAGATGAGGTAACACAGTTTCATCTTCTCGTAAACTGTTATTTGTCCATAATGAATAGGAAGAATTTGCACCTCTTCCTAGTTTTTGTCCTAACAAAATTTTAAGCCCGTTTATTAGTTTCGTTACCCAACCTTTCTCTTCTCCCAATAGTGGTTTATTATCAATAGGTGTAAAACTTACAAAAATATCTGGTTCATTAGCCATAAACGTTATCAAATACAATTTTTTTGTTTGTGATTATTATTTAGAGGCTTAAGACATTTTTAATTAAAAGCCATCAATTTTTTCTCATTATTTCCATTATTTCTACTTGTAAATAATTATCAGGTTTATCCTTTTCTGGTTTCTTTTTCTTTTTTTTCTTACCTTGATAATGATTTAATTTTTCTAATGGTTGAATTTCTTGTAAATTTTCTAATTTTTGATGTTGATTTATTTCACAACTTTGAGCTGTAATAAATTCCACGACTAACATGTTTATTAGAAAAAATATACAAAAAATAACCTTATTTTGGGTTTGAATATTAAAAACCCACATCAAAACAAAAATAGAAAAAATGACAATAACAGTAAATAAAAATAGGTTATTCATAATTTTAGTGTCTCATAACGTAATATTGCTCCATTATG
>JAUCGK010000166.1 GCA_030378085.1 Candidatus Parabeggiatoa sp. HSG14 | reverse complement strand
GTAAACTGGGTTATAAGCTTTATTTTTAAGGCTTTCGTAGAAAATAATTCTTTAATATATCATCGTAATATTTTAATATTATAATACTTAGGATAAACAATATGCTAGAAGCCTATAAACAACACACTGAAGAACGGGCAAGTCAAGGATTACCGCCGTTGCCCTTAAATGCAGAACAAGTGGCTGCATTGGTAGAATTATTGAAAAATCCTTCATCAACAGACGGAGAGATGCTTCTTAATTTGCTGACACATCGTGTACCGCCTGGCGTAGATGAAGCCGCTTATGTCAAAGCGGGTTTCTTAACGGGTGTTGCTAAAGGTAAAACGACTTGCTCCCTAATAACACCCGCTCAAGCCACTGAATTACTTGGCACTATGTTAGGGGGTTATAACATTCAACCATTAATTGATTTGCTTGATGATAAAAAATTGGCACCGATTGCAGCCAAAGGATTATCACATACGTTGTTAATGTTTGATGCCTGCCATGATGTGGAAGAAAAAGCTAAAACCAATAAAATGGCACAAAATGTTTTCAATGCATGGGCTGAAGCTGAATGGTTTACTGCCAAAGCCGCTGTGCCAAAATCTATTACTGTCACCGTATTCAAAGTGCCAGGTGAGACTAATACGGATGACTTATCTCCCGCCTCAGAAGCGTGGAGTCGTCCCGATATTCCTTTACATGCCAAGGCAATGTTAAACCAGCGATTAGAAGGAGCTTTGGAAACCATTGAAACCCTGAAACAAAAAGGTCATCCCTTAGCTTATGTTGGTGATGTGGTAGGCACAGGCTCATCACGTAAATCGGCTATCAATTCATTGTTGTGGCATTTAGGCCATGAAATTCCTTACGTGCCTAATAAACATCAAGGTGGCGTGATTTTAGCGGGTCAAATTGCGCCGATTTTTTTTAATACGGCTGAAGATTCGGGCGCATTACCGATAGAATGCGATGTCACTCAATTAAATACGGGTGATGTCATTACAATTTATCCTTATGAAGGACGTATTGTTAATGATAAAGGTGTTGAAGTCAGTCGTTTTGAATTGCGTCCTAGCACTTTGCTAGATGAAATAAGAGCAGGGGGACGTATTCCTTTAATTATTGGGCGTGGACTCACTGACAAAGCTCGCCAAACCTTAGGTTTAGAACCTTCTCCCCTATTTATCCGTCCTTCACCGCCTCAAGAGTCTAATAAAGGTTTTACTCTCGCACAAAAAATGGTTGGAAAAGGTTGTGGTATTAAAGGAGTACGTCCTAGCACTCCTTGCGAACCTAAGATGACAACGGTTGCTTCACAAGACACAACTGGCGCAATGACTCGTGATGAATTGAAAGAGTTAGCATGTTTAGGTTTTTCTGCCGATTTAGTGATGCAAAGCTTCTGTCACACAGCCGCTTATCCCAAGCCTATCGATATTAAAATGCAACATGAATTGCCTGATTTTATGCGAAATCGTGGTGGTGTTTCCTTACGCCCTGGGGATGGCATTATTCATTCGTGGATTAATCGGATGATTTTGCCGGATACTGTTGGCACGGGAGGTGATTCACATACCCGTTTCCCTATAGGTATCAGTTTTCCGGCAGGTTCTGGTTTAGTCGCATTTGCCGCCGCATTAGGTGTGATGCCTTTGGATATGCCTGAATCAGTGCTAGTGCGTTTTAAAGGAGAGATGCAACCCGGGATTACTTTGCGTGATTTAGTCAATGCCATTCCTTATGTTGCCATTCAAAAAGGTTTGTTGACGGTTGTCAAAGAAAACAAGAAAAATGTTTTTTCTGGGCGCGTGTTGGAAATTGAAGGTTTGCCGCAGTTAAAGGTTGAACAAGCTTTTGAATTGTCTGATGCTTCTGCTGAACGTTCTGCCAATGGCTGCACCGTGCGTTTAGACAAAGAGCCTGTAATTGAATACTTGACTTCAAATATCACCTTACTTCGTTGGATGATTGCCAATGAATATGGCGATAAAAACACTTTGCAACGGCGTATTGATGCAATGGAAAAATGGCTAGAAGCTCCCGTATTATTGGAACCAGATGCTGATGCAGAATATGCAGAAGTGATTGAAATCGATCTTAACGAGATCAAAGAACCTTTATTGGCTTGTCCTAATGATCCTGATGATGTTAAGCCTTTGTCTGAAGTCTCAGGAACAAATATTGATGAAGTGTTCATTGGTTCTTGCATGACTAATATTGGGCATTATCGGGCTGCTAGCAAAGTACTAGAAAATGTTAAAAATGTACCCACTCGTTTATGGGTAACACCACCAACACGCATGGATGAACATCAATTAATTGAAGAAGGTGTGTATTCAATTTTTGGACAAGCCGGGGCACGTACTGAAATGCCTGGTTGTTCTTTATGTATGGGGAACCAAGCACGAGTGAAAGATGATGCAACCGTTGTTTCTACATCAACTCGTAATTTTCCCAATCGTTTAGGCAAAAATGCTAATGTCTATTTAGCTTCAGCAGAATTAGCCGCAGTCAGTGCTAAACTGGGACATCTTCCCAGTATTGAAGAATACACACAAAACATTAAGGCAATTGCACCACTGTCTGAAAATATTTACCATTACCTAAACTTCCACGAAATTGAATCTTATCAATCGGTTGCTAAAACAGTGATTCCGATTCAGGAATCCCAACTTTAATTTAGCAAGATAAATCTTGGACTCCTAACTCGGAGTCCAAACTTTATTTAGGCTGCATTGATAAATCAAAGCGAATATTTAATTATTTGGGATACGTGGTGGGGTGTTAAATCTGTCAAAAAATGACCGATAATTTTTCACCCTGATTTTGTTCCTTGTATTTTAAGTACTTGATTAATAATCAAAATAAATATTGAGTAGAACAAAAGTAAGGTGAAAAATTAGCAAAATCATGACAGATTTAACACCCCAGATACGTGGTAAAATACCAAATTTTCCCATTCCCTTTTGAACGCATGAAAAGGAAAATTTTAGTCTATGAATAAACAAATCATTAAAATTCCAGATGGTTATAGTTTTCAAAATTATGATGTTTATAATTTTGAACCCGCACTTGCTGTTTATAATTGGGAAATAGTCGCTGAAAAAGTTGTCATTGATATGAGCCACTGTTTTCATGCAAATTACCAATCTCTTGCCCTGTTAACATTGTATATCTGGTATCTTAACTCACAAGGAATACAAATAGAATTTTCCTTTAGTCATAAAAATGAAGGTGCTTCTAAAATGTGGCATCTTATGGGAGCAACGAGTTGGTATCAGGTTTTGACTAAATCGTATCAAAACTTTAAAGGACATGATTGTAAACCGCTGATTGCTATTAAAAATCAACAAGACTGTAACACTGCTTTATTAAAAATAGAATCTTATACAAAGGGGTTTCATGTTGAATATGAAAAAATCTTACGCTATGTGATTTCTGAACTATTATACAATACTTTAGAACATGGATTTTTTTGCCAAAAAATTGGCAATGAAGAAAAGCGAATTTCTTCTATCATTCAACTAAAATGGTCTCAAAATAAACAAGAACTTCGCTTAATCATAGCCGATTTAGGGATTGGTATTAAAAAACATTTGGAAGCCACTTATCAGCCTTTTGAAAATCATTATTCTGCCATCAGATATGCGATACAACCTCAAGTATCTGGTACTTTTGGCATAAATGAACCCTATAAAACCAAAGATAACGCAGGTGTTGGTTTATATATAGCAAGCAATATCCTGCAACGATTAAACGCTGATATGCACATTATCTCTGGAGATGGATGGGTACATATTTCTCCTCGACAGATAACAAATCGAACAATGAATACAACATGGCGGGGTACTTTTGTATTGGTAAACTTAAGTTTAGAGAAAGATTTTTCTCTTAGTTTACACGCTCTCATGTCTGAATTTAGAGAAGCGGCTATTCAGCAAATCTCTAGAAGAAAACAAGCCGATGAGCAAGAGAAATTTTACTTGAGTATCGAAAATTATTTTGGGCGTTATGCTGAAGATAAAGAAGCCGCGCTAAAATACCGTGATAAAAAGCTGATTCCAGCCGTCAACAAAGGACAACCGTTACTCATTGATTTTGATAACGTCATTTCTGCACCACATAGTTTTCTCAGTGGGCTATTGGCAACTCCCATAAAACTATTAGGATTAAAAGCTTATAAAAAAATAAAAATCGTGAATGCCGCACCAGAAATTCGTGAAACGGTAGATTACATATTGGATGAAAATACTTAGGAATGGAAATTCAATACTTTATCACAACAATTACAAAATTTTCCGCTGGAAAAACAACTAGAAGTGTTATATTTTATTGATTTTCTGGTTAAAAAACGACTTTCAATATTCAAAATAAGCAAGATTCCGGGTAGAAGCACGTAGGTTGGACTGACGATAGGAAGTCCAACATCTTAGGGTTATTATAGCATTTCCCGATTGCGTCGGGTACAAGTCCCCTCCTTAATTTAACTAACCTTTACCCATAAATAATTTTTGGGTACTTGTGGGTAAAGGTTAGTTAATTTAAGGAGGGGATTTAGGGGAGGTGATACTTTATTCAATCGGGAAACGCTATACTTTTGGATGTTGGAGTTCGCAAGCGAACGAAAACCTACGTGCTGGAGTCCAAACCTTTAGGTTTGGAAGTCTGCTAAACCTGAAGGTTTGGACTCCAAGCACCTCAACACGTAGATTGGACTGATAATAGAAGGAATATATGAAACCCAAACAAGCCCTCAATGAAGCGTTTTTAAAAATTAAGTCCAATCGTTCTGAGATTGATAATTTTAAATTACAATTGACTCAATGTTTTTCGCATATCAATGAACAAGAATCGGAGGAATTTCACAAGAATCTGATCGCGGATTTTTTGAAGAAAACTTATTATGAGCCGAATCATTTTATTAATACTAAGGGTCGTAATGATTTGGTTATTCATAATGATAAAAAAGCAAATAGTACGGTTGGGGTGATTATTGAGCTTAAAAGACCAACCAATAAAGCCGAAATGTTGCAGCACAATGATATTAATAAAAAGGCTTTACAAGAGCTGGTGCTGTATTATCTACGGGAAAGAATCAGTGCTAATAATTTAGAAATCAAACATTTAATTGTTACTAATATTAATGAATGGTTTATTTTTGATGCGAGGTTTTTTGAAAAGGAATTTGTTCAAAGTTTGAGTAAGCAATTCATTGAGTTTGAAGCCGGGCGGTTGGCAGGAACGACAACGGATTTTTTCTATCAGGAAATTGCGAAACCGGCGATAGCGGCTCTTGAAACTATAGAATTTACCTATTTTGATATTCGGCAATATGACCTGAAAAACGATAATAGCGAACTTATTTATCTATTTAAATTATTGTCTCCAGAGCATTTACTTAAATTGCCTTTTATTAATGACAGTAATAGTTTAGATAAGAATTTTTATGCGGAACTGTTGCATGTTATCGGTTTGCAAGAAATCAAAAAAGGCGGTAAAAAACTGATTCAACCTGCCTGCAATCGCGGCTCGTTAATGGAAAATATTATGGTTGAGTTGCGTAGTTCGGAGAAGTTAGAACGGTTAGAGGAGCCAGAAAAGTTTGGAACTACTGAAGCGGAACGCTTGTTTAATGTGGGTTTGGAATTGGTAATTATTTGGATAAATCGGATTTTATTTCTTAAATTGTTGGAAGCTCAATTGATAAGCTATCACAAAGATATATCTTATGCTTTTCTGAATCTTTGCCAGATTAAGAATTTTCACGATCTTAACAGTTTGTTTTTTCGGGTATTGGCTCTGCCAGTAGATGAGCGGGATGAGGTACTGAAGTTTGCTAAGGTTCCGTATTTAAATAGTTCCTTGTTTGAGCCAGCAGAAATTGAGCAGAATACTTTGTTTATCAGTAATTTAGCGGGTAAGAAGTTGGCTATTTTTGCGGCTACAGTTTTGAAAGAGAGTAGCGGTAAGAAGCGGACTGGTGAACTGGATACTTTAGAGTATTTGTTCGAGTTTTTAAATGCTTATGATTTTGCGAGTGAGGGTGCTGGGAAGATACAGGAAGAAAATAAATCGCTGATCAATGCCTCGGTATTGGGTTTAATCTTTGAGAAAATCAATGGTTATAAGGATGGTTCGTTTTTTACGCCGGGTTTTATTACTATGTATATGTGCAGGGAAACGATTCGGCGAGCGGTGGTGCAGAAGTTTAATGAGCGTAAGAGTTGGAATTGTAAGGATATTGATGATTTGTATGATAGGATTGAAAACCGTCAAGAAGCAAATGCAATTATTAATGATTTGAAGATTTGTGATCCGGCGGTAGGATCGGGGCATTTTTTGGTGTCTGCGTTGAATGAGATTGTGGCGATCAAGCATGATTTGCGGATTTTGCCGGATCGGGCTGGGCGGCGATTGAAGGAATATGAAGTTAAGGTGGTGAATGATGAGTTAATTGTGAAGGATGAGGATGGTGAGTTGTTTGAGTATAATCCGAGAAGTCCTGAGAGCCAACGAGTGCAAGAGGCTTTGTTCCATGAGAAGCAAACTATTATTGAGAATTGTTTGTTTGGGGTGGACATTAATGTTAATTCGGTGAAGATTTGTCGGTTGCGGTTGTGGATTGAGTTATTGAAACATGCTTATTATAAGGCTGATGGTGAGTTGGAGACTTTGCCGAATATTGATATTAATATTAAATGTGGAAATTCTTTGATTAGTCGGTTTGAGTTAGATGTTGATTTGAAAGCGATTTTACGGCGGAGTAAGTGGTCGATTGAAGGTTATCGGGAGGCTGTTGCTATTTATCGGAATGCAGAGAGCAAAGAACAGAAACGGGAGATGGTGCGGTTAATAGCGGATATTAAGGGTGATTTGCGGACTGAGATTGCACAAACTGATCCTAAATTGCTACATTTGAATAAGCTGCAAGCCGATTTGCATAATTTGTTGAATCAAAATTCGTTGTTTGCGGAATCTGCAAAAGAGAAAAAAGCCAAAGAAAAATTACAGAAACAATTGGAAAAGGATGTTGTTAAGTTGATGGCTGAAGTTGAAGATATTAAGAATAATAAGATTTATCGGAATGCTTTTGAGTGGCGGTTTGAGTTTCCGGAGGTTTTAAATGAGGCTGGGGATTTTGTGGGATTTGATGTGGTGATTGGGAATCCTCCTTATATTCGGCAAGAGGCTTTTTCTGCTCTAAAACCATTTTTAAAACAACGCTTTAATATTTTTCATTCGGTTGCAGATTTGTTGACTTATTTTGTTGAGTTAAGTTATTATCTTTTAAAGGATAACGGAGATTTTCAGTTTATAGTTTCCAATAAATTTACGCGGGCTAATTATGGTAAATCAATGCGGAATTTTTTGTTAGATAAGACAGCTATCACTCATTTTGTTGATTTTAGTGGTCTGCCGGTTTTTGATGAAGCTACGGTGGATGCCGCTATTGTGGGTTTTCAAAAGAGCAAGCTTGCTAAAAACAGTTTGATTTATGCTGATGTTCAAAAGGTTGAAGCAAGTAATTTTGCGGGTTATTTGTGTCAAATAAAACAAGATTTTGCTCAGAGTAATTTAACTGAAAATACTTGGGCGTTTGAAAGTTCTGAAGTTCTTAAAATTAAACAGAAAGTAGAAGCTCAAGGGGTTCCATTAAAAGATTGGGATATTTCTATTTCGAGAGGAATATTAACTGGTTACAATAAAGCTTTTATAATTGATGAAGCAACTAAAAATCAATTAATTTTGGAAGAACCAAATAGTGAAGAGGTATTGAAACCGATTTTAAGAGGTAGGGATATTCAGAAATATTATCCTGATTTTCAAAATTTGTGGTTGATTAATTTACACAACGGTTATCACAAATTTGGAAGCCGCATTCCGGCGTTAGAGATAGAAAATTATCCGGCTATAAAAAAGCATTTAGATCAATTTTGGCTAGAATTAAATAAGCGTAAAGATAAAGGAAAAACACCGTATAATTTACGGAATTGTGCTTATATTGAAAACTTTGAAAAGCCAAAGATTATTTATCCAAATATGACCAAATTTTTACCATTTGTTTTAGACTTTGAAGAGCATTATTATCACAACGATAAATCATTTCATTTGATTACTGAACAAATTTATTGGCTTGGTGCATTTTTTAATTCAACATTATTCAAATATTGTTTTAAAGACAATTTTTCCGAACTTTTAGGAGGAACAAGAGAATTAAGAAAAGTATTTTTTGAGCCAATCCCGGTAAAACAAATTTCAAAAAAACAAGAACAACCCTTTGTAAAAAAAGTCAACCAAATCATAGCTGCTAAAAAACACAACCCAAAAGCCGATACGAGCAAATTAGAAGCAGAAATCGACCAATTAGTCTATAAACTCTATGGCTTGACGGAAGAAGAAATTAGGATTGTGGAGGGTGGTGGCAACTGAAAAGTATTGGATTTTTCTCGTTCCCACGCGCCAGCGTCCAACTCGTAAACTTCATAATTATAATAATCGTTAGTATCGTCTTTATTCATTGGTATATCTTGTAATTTGGTTGGGTTTAAATTCTTACGTAGCCAGGTAGGGTGGGCAACATCTTTTTTTGCCCACCATTCATCTCGTCATATCTGGTATTTTTGAATGAGGTTTTGTTTTAACGTTTTGGTGGGCAACAAAAAAACCGTTGCCCACCCTACATTTTACATTCGCTTACATTATGTCTGATTATCATCGAGCCAGGTAGTGAGCGTAGGTGGGTTAATTCGATTATTTCGTAAATTCGCTGTACTCTATACACACTGACTTGGATTGATTTATTGAAACGATATACGATATGAAAGGTTAAAGAATATGCCAGTCATTTTTAGACACAAAGGTTACCGCTTTTTCTTTTTCTCCAATGAAGGAATTCCACTTGAACCTTGTCATATCCATGTTAGAAAAGGTGGTGCAACTGCCAAATTTTGGGTAGTTCCAGAAGTACGGCTTGCTGAAGCTTATGATATGTCATCAGCAGAATTACGAGAACTATCACGTATTGTTAAACAAAATCAAGAACTAATTGAGAGAAAATGGAATGAATATTTTGGCACATAAACCACTGGCAAAAAATCTTGAATTTGATTCAGATATGATGTGGGTTGAATTAATTGATGGACGTAAACTAGGAATACCACTCGCCTATTTTCCCCGTTTACTCAACGCAACTTCTGAACAACGTCAATTATATGAAATGAGTGGTGGTGGCAGTGGATTACATTGGGATGGAATTGATGAAGATATTAATGTTGAAAATCTGTTAATGGGAATAGGTGACAGAACACATTTACATTCAGAACGTTTAGCTGCGTAGAGTGGGTAGAGCAAAACGACAACATTATGAGGAAAAACAATGGGTGAAGTAGCACGTAGCACGTAGGTTGGACTGACGATAGGAAGTCCAACATCTTAGGGTTCTTACTTTTGGATGTTGGAGTTCGCAAGCGAACGAAAACCTACGTGCTAATAGTACGAAATATATTTTTTAAGATACATCACCAATCATTTTCTGCAAACTTTTTTGATTTAAGATTGGTGATTTAACAGGTGGTTTGGGCAACTTTGTCACTGCCTGCTTCTTACTCCAAATCCTTGTATTGAGATTTAACTCGTCCACGATGTCCTGAGAAAATTGTATGTACATCAAATAATCACGATAGATTTTAAAGTTCAATAACGTATTAAAAACAGTTGGCTCAAAAATTGGTTTTGAGATGGGTATTGCAATATACAATGTACCACCAACGAAAGATAGATAGATATTTTGTTGGTGCAATTCGCGATAAAATCTTAATATACGATGCATTAAATTTGGAGATAATACATAACGGGCAGTTATTTGATTATCGCTATACACAACAAAAGCTCGCTCAAAATTTGGACTTTCTAATTTTACGAGTTGCTCATCATCACCATCAGTTCCTTCCGGTAAAACAACGGTAAACCCTTCAAAGTGCTTATTAAAATCAATGATAAAGAATAAACCTTTAAAAATTGTGTTAGTATTTTTACCACTAGTATACTTTGCATGAATTTCGGAAAATTTAACTGCTGTTTTACCAAACGTTCCTTCAATATAATCTTCACCATTCCATTTGTTAAATTTATTCCAATATCTTTCCAATTTACTTGCTTTAAATTCTTTACGAGTAATAGTTTTTTTAGGATAATAGGTCAATTTTTCGTCAAACAACGCAACGATACGTTGAATTATTTTGGCTTTAAAGTTTTTTCTATAGGATGCTATTATCTTAGCATAAATATAAAATCCTCCCGCTAATATAAGACCAATTAAGTCATTAATTCCCTCGCCATCATCTAATTCAAAAGAGAACCGCACTAAAATACCGATTGGTATAGAAAGAACTATCATCAATAATATTGTTTTTATTCTGATAACTTTACGTTGTTTTTCAAAATCTTTTAACAAAGGTATTAAGTTATGTTCATAAAGTTCTTTGAGTTCTTTTTCTTTGCTGAGATACCTTTGATAAGATGCAATTATGCTACGATAATAAAATGAATAACTAATAACTATAACAATTATGACAACAAATAATAAGATTAAAGGTATAAATAATTGAGCATAATTATAGTACAGGGAAAATATAACACCGCCAATTAATATTGCCCATAAAACTATCATCAACCAACGATAAGTAGTTTTTACTTTTTCAAGTTTCGCATCAACTTTTTGGTTATGAGCAATGACTTCTTTGAGTTTTTCTGGAATTTTCATATTCTAGCATTTTTCAATTGTTTCAGTTATGCTTAAATTCTATGAAGCAAGGCCATCACAATAAGAAAGAAAGGACAATCGAACGAACTGACAAAATTACAAATGAAAAGAAAACAACTGCTGTGTAGTTAAGATTCTACAGGTACGCAGTTATATTTGCACCAATCAAAGTAACACCAGCTTCAAAAACAATATCAACAATAAATTCATAAAAACCAATCGAAATAAGTAAAAAATTATATCAAATAAAATATGATCTGTCCAATATACAAAAATACTCAAGTACGCATTTGGATAATACCATTAGGCAGTTGCGGCAAAATAAAATACTCGAAAATACCTGACAGGTTTTGGAAACCTGTCAGGTATGGCTTGTTAGAAACAGGTATTTTAAATTAACGCAATCGCCTTATCGTGGAGTTCAAATATTTGAGCGAGCGTAGGGTGGGTAGAGCGATAGCGCAACTTCGTTCCGGAACGTTCAACCCGCTATTTTCTTATCTTTCCTAGCATTTCGCTCCCTTCCTTAACCCCCCGTACACGGGTGGAACCAAACATCATTCGACACTTTGCTTTAATTTTTCTATTTTGGGACTTCCCCCTGTGTACGGGGGTTAGGGGGTAAAAAGGTAGGTGTCCCCAAAATTCGTTATAATCAGGAATTTTTCATTGAAGCCGATAGTGAAGAAATCTGGTCAGGATTGAATTTGCTGACTCATATCCAAAAATTATGGAACACTTATCCGGATAAAGAATTGATTATCAACTGGCGATCCTTTCCTGTGACATTGGTATGAAGAAATTAACCTTTCCTTATATTGAAAAAGAACACCATCTTTTCGGAAAGTGGCTAGAGGTTGGGCAGGTTTTGGCTGACACCGGCGCGGATATATAGCGTTTCCCGATTGGATAAAGTACAACCTCCCCTAAATCCCCTCCTTAAATTGAGGAGGGGACTTGTACCTGAGGCAATCGGAAAATGCTATATTTTCGGATATGTCAGTCAATGCATAAGTTCTTATGATAAAAGCTAGAATTGGCACTTACTCTTTTGAAATGCCGGTAGCAATCTCTCTTTCATCTGTTATTCCTCCGATATGGGGTCGTCAAGAAGCACTTGACCGATTTACTGTCAGTTTTGTTCAGGGGCGAGAGTTGATGCTTGAAATCAATGAATTATATTTGAAATAAATCAGGGATTGCAGTGGGTTAAACGTTCCGTTATGCGCTTCACACAAGACGTAAATATGTGATCAAAGGAAATATTTATTTAACTGATGTTACGCAGATAGCTTTCAAACTGGAGTGCAAAATTGAGGACACCCCCCTAACCCCCCGTACACAGGGGGAAGTCCCAAAATAGAAAAATTAAAGCAAAGTGTCAAATGATGTTTGGT
>JAUCGK010000165.1 GCA_030378085.1 Candidatus Parabeggiatoa sp. HSG14 | reverse complement strand
CCTTATTTTATCAGTGGGAGCCTAACATATCCAATTTGTCAATGCCTAAGTCCTAATTATTACAAATTAAAAAATTAAAAAAGATTCTTGACTTTTGATTGCTAAATAGTATAAAATTTTGATTTTCAAGTTAATAGTTTTTCACATAAATAATTTCACACACCAAACAGATTTTCAAAACTTGTCATATTTTTGGAAGTTATTTTTCTGAACGTCTATAGTAAAGCTTTAACAAAAAATTTACAGACATTGAACGATAGCAATCAAGTAATTAATCCAGCACAAGGTACATGGTTTACCATCTCACCTGAACAATTGGGTATTGATTAAATAATCTGGTGAAAGTACAAAGTTCCACATTGAACTCCGAACAACATCACAAATTTACCAAATTTTTTTAACGGGATAAACCGAACAAAGGAAAACAAATATTATGCGTCAACAAAATTATATTCTCACATAGCTTTCCAACCTAACCATCGGCTGGAAGGCACAATATTATTGTGGTTGTCTTCCAAGAATGTCGGTGTATCCCGTGCTTATAAAAACCCTGGCTGACAACTGTTAGTCGGGGTTTTTTTATGGAATCCAAAATTTATTTTGGATTCCGGAGTCCAAACTTTAAGTTTGGGAGTTCCAAAATAAATTTTGGACTCCTTCCTACAAATCCAAAAACAGGAAAATATTATGCCCGTTAAAATGGTTTTAAACAAAGGTAAAGTGCCAGTCAAGATATATACCGACGAGGTAGAATCAAGTGCACTTAACCAATTACAAAATATCGCTTATTTGCCTTTTATCCATAGTCATGTTGCTGCGATGCCAGATGTACATATGGGTATTGGTGCAACAGTCGGTTCTGTCATTCCAACGAAAGGAGCAATTATTCCAGCAGCCGTTGGGGTTGATATCGGTTGTGGGATGATCGCGACACGTCTTTCTATTAGAGCCAGTGATTTGCCCGACAATCTTAAACGTGTTCGCACAGCCATTGAAGAAGTAGTGCCTGTCGGTTTTGCTATGCATAAATCAATACATGCTAAAAATTCAACAATTATAAGTCTTAGTAAAGGACTTAAAAAAGTTGTTGAAAAACATCCTGCTATCAATAAAATGTTAAAAAAACCTGATAAAACATGGACTCAGCAGTTAGGGACTTTGGGGGGTGGCAATCATTTTATTGAATTGTGTCTGGATGAAAATAAAGAAGTTTGGATTATGTTGCATTCCGGTAGTCGGGGGATTGGTAATGTCATTGGACGTTATTTCATAAACTTAGCAAAGAAAGATATGGAAAAACATATTGCACAATTACCCCATCGTGATTTAGCCTATTTTTCTGAAGGCGCAACACATTTTGATGATTATGTGGATGCCGTTCAGTGGGCGCAAGACTATGCAATGTGGAATCGCAGGGAGATGATGCGACTTATTATTGATACTTTACGTAAGCCATTACCGCCGTTTGAAGTGACTAAAGAGGCGATTAATTGTCACCATAATTATGTGTCTGTCGAAGAACATTTTGGTGAACAAGTGTTTTTGACGCGTAAAGGTGCGATTAGTGCAACTGATGGAGAGCTGGGTATTATTCCAGGCAGTATGGGTGCTAAGTCTTATATTGTGAAAGGTATGGGTAATCCAGAATCGTTTTGCTCTTGTTCACATGGTGCCGGGCGTAAGATGAGTCGTACTGCTGCAAAACGCAACTTTAATAGCAATGACGTGGAAATTCAAACTCAAGGGGTGGAATGTCGCAAAGATAAGGGCATTATTGATGAAATCCCAGGGGCTTATAAATCAATTGAAGAAGTGATGACAAACCAAAACGACTTGGTAGAAACTGTGCATATTTTAAAACAAGTTGTTTGTGTTAAGGGTTAAAGGAGTGACGTTGGAGCGTCACGATATGCGTTTCAACGCTGGCGCGTTGGAACGAGAAAATGTACTTAAAAGGAGTTTAATTATGTCAACAAAAGTAAATAATCCGGTAGCTCGCGCTCCTATTCTACAAAAAGGAGGCGCACATGTTAAATCAAAATCCAGTCAACGCACTCAAGTTAAAAATGATTTAAAAAGAGCGGTGAACGAATGGAAAATGGATAAAAATGGTATTTAACTTTGGTATTCACTGAAATAATGAGGAAATTGAAATGATGATATTTAGCAATTTTATAGATGTTCAGAAAAATAAATTTTCAGAAACCAAAACCAAATTTCTCCTCAAAATTAACACATTAACACTGATTCCAAAATTAACACTGGTTCCAAAATTAACACTGGAGCATCACGTCTGCATTCCAACGCAGGAGCGTTGGAACGAGAAAAAGAATGGAGTCCAAACCTTTAGGTTTGGGCGTTCCAAACATGAGGGTTTGGACTCCATCGCTCCCTGCCAAACCTGAAGGTTTGGACTCCAAAAACCGCTTTGAAAACTTGAGCGGTTACAACAAATTCCCCATTAAAATAAACGCTGCCCAATGATAGGGATGATGATAGGGGGTTTTGCTGTCGGTTGATGTGATTTTGCCTTGAATAAACGCGAGTTGCGCTTGACGTAATGCTTTTATTAGTCTCAACCAAGGTTAAAACCTCCGCCTTCAGGCGGATAGATTTATCACCCAGATAGATTTAAACTAAGCATTTTTTGAGGAGAGGAAGTGCTTATGGATTATCGTTATGGCAGTCATACTGTCTATAATATAGAATACCACTTTGTGTGGGTTACCAAGTATCGTTATAAAATGTTAACAGGGGATGTCGCCTTGCGAGTAAGGGATTTCGTTCGCCAAACTTGCGAGGCCTTTGAAATTCGGATTATCAGCGGTGTCGTTAGCAAAGATCATGTTCATCTATTGGTATCGGCTCCTCCCACACTTGCTCCAAGCGAAATAATGAGACGAATTAAGGGGCGGGCTGCTCGCAAATTATTTGAGGAGTTTCCAGGACTGAAAAAACGGTACTGGGGACAACATTTTTGGGCCAGAGGATATTTCTGTGCGACAGCAGGACAAGTGACAGACGAGATGATCCAAAGTTATCTTGAACATCATTTTGAACCTAATCCGAATGATAATTTTAAGACGGAGCCATAAAACGGGGCTATTCGCCCCGTATCCCGGCTTTCAGCCGCCAAGCTCTCTAACCCACCCGTCTTTAGCGGGTGGTTGTTGAGTTTACTGACTTTTTCTTGTTCACGAAGTTGATAAAAATGCTGCATCAAGGCACTGGTGCTGTTGTCGTTGACTTGCCATAGGGTGGCGAGTACTGCTTTCGCGCCTTTTTTCTGGGCGATAGTGCCGAAACTTTCTATTTCTGAGCCGTCTGCTTTGGCTTTTACTGTGCCCATTGCGGTGTTACAGGCGGATAATGTCAGTAAATCAATACCGCGAAAACGGTAACGGCGTTGGTTGAGTTCGCTGAGATTTAAGGTTTTGCCATTGCCGAGTAATAAAAAGGAATAGCTTTCATTGCCGGGTCTTAATTTGAAATGGGTGGCGAGGTGTAAAACTTGATGTTGTTTCTGTCCTAATGTATCTCGTAGACTTTGTAGGGTAAATGCTTCATTGAGCAGGACTTTTCCTGGGAGGATGCCTTTGTCTTGTTTATTTTCACGGATGATGTCTTGTAATTCTTGTGCCGCTGATGGCAAGGGGGAAAAATCAAATTGCTCGCCTTTATTTTCAACCGCTTTCGCGCCTTGGCTGACACCCAGTCCGGCCATTTTCCAATGTGTTTTGGGCGGGGTTTGCAAGTGGAAACCCGTGCCGGTGGCGGCGGTATAAACGCTTAATCCATATTGTTCAATAAAATAGTGCTTGCCATCGTGCAGGGCGGCAATGGGTAAGTAACGCAGGACATCATCCAGTGACAGCATTAGAAAATTGGCTTTGACTTTTTTTAAGTCGGCGGCAATGGGCTGGATGATTTGTTGGTATAAATCTTGGGATTCGGTGCTAACATCTTGTTGGTTTAACAATTTTTGCCGATACGCCATGATTTTATAACGCAATTCTTGGGTGTTGAGTTCCACCACTCGCGCTAGACGGGCGTGTTCTGTGGTGAGGATAATATTGAGGCGGTTTTCAGTGAGCCAGTAATATAATGCTACGACTTGTCCATTGAGTTCTTCACTCAATATACGCAAGGTTTCCTGAAAATTATCTGGCATATCATCAATTTGTGCCATCGTCAACCGTTTTTGTTGTTTGGCTTGTTGACTAAATGCCTGTTTCAAGTCTTCAATCAAGGCATAATAGGCGGTATCAGCAATATCCAAATCTTTTTCCAGTTGTTCAAAACGCGCTTGTTCTGGGGGAGTTCGACGGTTACTGCCTTTTTCTTCTAATTTTGCGTGTTCCATGCCCATTGTAGCTAACTGTGTGCTGATTTGTTGATAACGTTCACACCAGTTTTGTTCTTGCGGGGTGCAAGTTATGTTATGGCTGAAATTGGCACTGCGGCTACGATCACGGCGCAAAAAGTGAAAGACTTCTTTTTCTTTTAGTAATGCCAGCACTTGTTCGGCTTCTGGCAAACGACTGGCGTTTACTAGCCAATTAGCAAGGGTGCGATATTTGTCTTCTTTGGATTGAATAAAACTTTTTTTCAGTTCTTTGGATAAGGCGATGTTTTGCTGACGACTACTTTGCAAAGTATTGATAGCCCGTTTGGCGAAAAATATCGCGGCGAGAGGTTGGGACTGTTTTTGTAATAGATGGGCGTAGTTCATTAACACGATGGCAGTATTAGGATGGCTACTACCAAGTTTCTTTTGCCTGATGAGCAGGGTTTGCTGAATAAGCGGCTCAGCGCGGGCATAGTCGCCCATACTGTAGTACAGTACTGCAAGGTTGTTGAGGCTGCCGGCATAGTCAGGATGGTTTTCGCCGAGGGCGGTTTTCCATATCTCCGAGGCATTTTTCAAAAGCGGCTCGGCGCGGGCATAGTCGCCCATACTGTAGTACAGTCCTGCAAGGTTGTTGAGGCTTTGGGCATAGTGAGGATGGTTTTCGCCGAGGGCGGTTTTCAGGATTGCCAAAGCCTGTTGAAAAAGCGGCTCGGCGCGGGCATAGTCGCCCATACTGTACAGTCCTGCAAGGTTGTTGAGGCTTTGGGCATAGTGAGGATGGTTTTCGCCGAGGGCGGTTTTCAGGATTGCCAAAGCCTGTTGAATAAGCGGCTCGGCGCGGGCATAGTCGCCTATACTTTTGTACAGTGTTGCAAGGTTGTTGAGATTTGTGGCATAATCGGGGTGATTTTCACCAAGATCGATTTTGTCAATTGCCAAAGCTTGTTGAAAAAGCGGCTCGGCGCGGGCATAGTCGCCCATACTGTAATACATTAATGCGAGGTTGTTGAGGCTGGTGGCATAACCGGGGTGGTTTTCACCAAGAGCGATTTTGTCAATTGCCAAAGCCTGTTGATAAAGCGGTTCGGCGCGGGTATAGTCGCCCATACTTCTGTACAGTTCTGCGAGGTTGTTGAGGCTTAGGGCATAGTCAGGATGGTTTTCGCCGAGGGCGGTTTTCCATATCTCCGAAGCCTGTTGATAAAGCGGCTCGGCGCGGGCATAGTCGCCCATACTGTAATACATTACTGCGAGGTTGTTGAGGCTGGTGGCAGTGTAGGGATGGTTTTCGCCTAAGACAGTTTTCATGATTGCCAAAGCCTGTTGATAAAGCGGTTCGGCACGGGCGTAGTCACCCATACTTCTATACAGTGCTGCGAGGTTGTTGAGGCTGGTGGCAGTGTCAGGATGATCTCCCAGCACTTGTTGATGGATTTTTAATGCCCGTTTCCCCGGTTCAATTGCCTGTGGATATTTGCCTTGATGATAGGCTTCAATCATTTGTTCATTGAGAGATTCAGCTTGTTGTAACAAAGCTTGGTCGCTATCTTGTGCGAAGCCTTGGCTGCTAAACAGTAAGACAGTGACAAATATTAGTTTGAGAATGGATTGCATAGTTTTGGTCTCCAGTTTATTTATATTTCAAATGTTTAGGTTTAAGTTTGTACTCCCAAAAAAAGTTAGTACATTGACGCACTCCCATTTTCCAGGACAATAACTACAAGGATGTAATGGTATAAAGGATTAAACATCAGTGCAATTTGGTTTTTTACCCTTTATTTGAAAATCCTTAATATAACTACAGGGATTGTATATAAGAAAGGATTAAACCTCAGTGCGATTTGGTTTTTTATCCTTTATTTGAACAATAATATAACTACAGGGATTGTTTATAATAAACTCAATGTTCAAGTTTTGTTACTTCTGTTATATAACTACAAGGATTGTTTATAAGAAAGGATAAAATTGTCACATTCTTTGAAATGAGGAACATTACCATAAATCGAAATAATGCTTCACCTCAAACACTTTTCCAAAAATTTAAGTGTTCGATAGACAACGTTCTCTAGAACTCCGGATGATTTAATCCTTTATTATAAATAATCCTTGTAGTTATATAGCAAGAGTGGAAAAACTTGATCATCAAGATAAAGGATTAAACCTCAGTGCAATTTGGTTTTTTTCTCGTTCCCACGCGCTGGTGTCACTGCCATTAAGTTAAGGATTTATACATTTATTATCAATAAGATACATTGTAAATTGGGCTTGCAAGCAAAAACCGTGCCTAGATAAATATTTCTGTATTTTCAATTAAGTATCGTTGTATTTATTGTGCTATACTTAAACAGCTATCTTAACCTATAATTATAACATTTTGATTAATATCATTTATTTTCTTAATTTAATGGCAGTAACGCGCTGGCGTGGGAATGAAGTCACGATGCGCCAGCATCGTGACTCGAACGGGACGCTGGCGCGTCCAGACTGGATTCCTACGCTGGCGCGTGGGAACCAGAAAAGGAAATTTAATGATAAATTTGAGAGTAAACGTTATATTATCGAAGCAAAGCTTCTTGGCAGTGCGTTCCCAAATAAAATTTGGGAACGATGAAAATTTGTACTTCATTTTCAGGTATTTTGTCGCAATGGCATAACAATGTTTCTAATTCGATTATTTCGTCAATTCGTTGTACTAACTACGATTACTAACAATTTGTTTCATATCCAGCCGCTTTGAGTTCTGTTTCTAATTCTTCATCGTTTTCTGAATAGGTAGTAAAGCCATATTTGGGTAATATAGCCTCTTCAAATTTCCGTCTCGGTATATTAAGTATGTGGCAAGCTTGAAGTTCTGAAATTTTATTGATGTGATATAGCACAGCTATAAGAGCTTCTTGAATTTCAATAGGATTTAAGCCTTTAGGGGCTTGCACTTCATAGTTGAAAGTCCTGTATGATACGGGATTAATATTTTGTACTTCAATGGTTTGCATTTTTATTTTCCATGAATATTAAGTACAACGGATTTAGAGGAATAAACGGATTAATGTTGTGGTATTAATTAAGGAATGTGCATAAAATCGGCAACTAAACCTGACAGGTTTTAGAAACCTGTCAGGTTTGATTCAACATTTGGGTAAATTATTTCATGCACGTTTATCATTGTTCCCAAGTTTTACTTCACTGCCATTAAGTTAAGCCTTGGAGTCCAAACCTTCAGGTTTGGAAGTAGGAATCGTAGGGTGGATAAAGCGATAGCGTATCCACTTTTAGGGGCAATTTTGGTGGATACGCTGAAAAAAAGCTTTATCCACCCTACACAATACTCTTATATTCCTACCGCATATTCAATACTTCCACCAACAAAGCCGGTTGCTTTTGTAATGCTTGCTGAGCTTGTAATCGCCAACTGGGTTGTTTTACCAATGCCAAGGCAAAATAGCCCTGTTTAATGGTAACCGGCAAATCTGTTTGCTGGATGGTTCGCGCTTCATCGGGTAGTTTCCTCCCAACTTCCAACTGGATGATTTGTCGCTGATAATAATCATCTTCTAATACCAACTCATACTTGCCATCCACTAAGGCTGGAAAAGATAAATGTGCCTGACGTTGTTGGCTATTTGTGCTGGCAATGATGGTATCTCCTTGTTTCAATACCAATTTATACGGAGCAACGCCTTCTTGCCAGTAAACATGTAGCTGTTTCTGCCCAGACAGCAAATAATTTTTATCACCCACGCCTTGTAATCCAAAGCCTTTCCCAATACTCCCCCGCGAACTGAGATCAATATCAGCAACTTGCTGACCCGTTTTTTGAGAAAACCATTTTTCCAATATAATAAACAGATTGCCTATCAAACTTGATGGTGGCGGTGTTTGGGGAATCGTAAATGGACTGTTTTCGAGAGAGATTTTTTGGCGTTGTCGATTCTCCTTAACCAGTTGTAAATAACTCCCTTTTCCAACCTGAATGATGTCTCCCTCTTGTAATGCCATAAGTTGTAAAGCTTTCAGTGGTTTCGCATTGCGGGTAATTGTACAATCTCCGCCACTGATTTCTGCTATCCACCAAGCTGCTGATACTGGCAAGCAGAGTGTAGCAGTGAGTAAAAAGGCAAGTGTTTGTTTCATAAGCTTTTCCTCAAATCCTCTTCATGTTGTGCAATCATTTGATAAAACTGCATGGCCAAAATCGGCAGCGCGAAATCAATCCAGATACCAAATTTGAAAAAATAGAAACTCATTGGAATCAAGATAATAACAATAACAATCCCGACAATAAAGGTGGCTACGGTAGAACTAAAGCGACTAAAAAGCCATGCCATGCAAACAATCAGGATAATTTCAAGCAGCAATTGCAACCATAGCGGGGGCGGGCCGATTTGACCAAACATATAAAAGGATTTTACCGCATTGATAATAATTACACCGCCAGAAAGTACGCCTAATGGAGTCAAATGATGGTCGCGGGCATCGGCATAGTTGCCGGCAATAACCACAACTCGATCTTTAATCGCATCATTTGCACAGGGATTTTTAAGGCATGATAACAAACTTCTGGCAGGGAGACGTTTAAATTCCTCGCTATCTTGCTTACCCGTAAGAGTATAAATAATCCGTTCACCAATATTGTGACTGGAAAGTTCAAGGGTTTTATCATCATAAGTCAGAACGGTTGGTGGCTGGCTTTGGCAATCCTTGGGAGTGACTTGTTTCAGCGCATCGGCAAGGCTCTCTTGTTGTTCGTGTAACAGCGCATGGCTGATAAGTTGATAAGAGGGTAACAGGCTGGCTTTGCTGTTTTCACATCCCGCTTTGAGTAAATGCCAGTAGTAAATGAGTTGATCATGTTTGTTTTTCTTAAACAAAGGATGTGCCCAAAATACCCCACTGCCTACCAAGTCTGGATTAAAAAACAAGGGGCGAAATTGTGACATGGTGGTATCTTGTGGTAAATTTGGAATATCGGGGTAAAAACTGCGTAACAATACCAGCGGTGGATTTTCATTGTACTGTTGTAAAAATCGCTGTAGCTTGGCATCGGCATCGGGGTTGTGTCCAGCGTGGGAAATATCAATATCGACCAAAATCAGCTTGGCTTGTTGTTTTACTGCCAAACGAATCAGTGAGAGCAGTTTATCTCTGGGCGTATAAAATGGCTCACCCCAATCACGATAGCTTTGTTCATCTATATCCAACAGTGTAAAAGCCAAACCTTGGGTGGTTGCGGAAATACGTGGTAGGGACTGATTGAGTTGCATCATGCTGTCCATCGCAAAATTTTCCATTTCTTGTAACCAAGCAGAATGATGTAAAACTAAAATAAGCAAAGCGATAAAGCCGCCAATAATAATGTTACGCAAGAAAAGGGAAAGTATTTGCCAGTATTTTTTTCGCAGCCATTGTACGGGGTATATTATCCAGATTATCCATTGAAATAGATGGCGAATAATCAAAGTATGGATAAGATTTTCATAAAGACGTTTTATTAACATCGTAATATCCTCAAGTATGCAAATTGTTATGTTCCAGTAAAGACGCACGGCTGTGCGTCTCTACTTATTGATACAGGGATTATTCGTGAATATTAATTAGGGGGGATTTTTGGGGAAGTTATTTTTGCTAATTGAGTTGTGAACTTTCTGGAATACTAAGGAATAAAGATTTAATGACTTTCAAGACTTGAATGTCTGCCAGGTTTTTAAAACCTGGCAGGTTTAATTTTAGGTTTTATTGAATTCTTATTCCTAAAAAAAATTACATTTATTTATGTACACCCAATTTTTCACGCCATCCTGGATAGATTTCGTCAGCATCAAAGTGAAAGCTCTCGAAAGCACCACGCAATTCTTCATGTTCCTTAGCATATTCAATGATATCAACACCCTGCATCCAAGAATCGCGTGCTTGACGTAGAGAAGTTGCACCGGCTGCTCCCCCCTCTTTATGACCAAAAGCACCACCGCCTGATGTTTGAATTACGTTGCAATGACCTAAATTGTCGAAGAAGCCGGGTAAACGCAGTGCATTCATGCCGCCGGAAATAATAGGCGTAGTGCCTTTCATTCCCTGCCATTCTTGATGATAATAAAGGCCCTCGGCAGAATCCTGTTCTAACATATAGGCGAGCAGTTTATCAGCAGGATCACCTTCCATTTTGCCATAGCCCATTGTACCTGTGTGGATACCAGAAGCACCTTGCATACGCGACATTTTCATGTGTACGAGGGCATTATAGCCACGTTTGGCTTGAGGCGAAGTGATGGCACCATGACCTGCACGATGGTAGTGCAAGAATTGGTTGGGGAAGTAGCGTCGGCAGGTAGTCACTGCCATGGGGCCACCCACATAGCCATCCACTAAAAATGCAACATTTTCAGCAAATTCACCAAATTCTTCTAGGATAAATTCGCCGCGATGGATCATCTCAAAAGGATCGTCTGCGGTAATATTGGCGGAAAATAGCTTGGCTTCACCCGTTTCATCTTGAGCGCGTTTCATGGCATCCACAATCAACGGGATAATTTGGCGTGTGGGAGCAAATACTTGGTTGCCTTGAGGTTCGTCATTTTTAATAAAATCACCACCCAACCAGAATTGATAACAAGCATCAGCGAATGGTTTAGGACGCAAACCTAACTTGGGTTTGATGATGGTACCAACAACCATACCACCATTTTCTAAATCTCTACCCAACACTCGCCACATATTCACGATATTTTGATTGGGGCCATCGAACAAACGCAAATAGCGTGGTGGCGCGTAAAAGTCAAGCATTTTAGCATATTCCACATCGCCCATGCCTTGGTTGTTACCAATGGTTAAAGTCAAGAAGGATACCATCATGGCGCGGCCATCTTTCATATTGCGGTCAAACAGTTCGATAGGATAAGCGATTTTCATCAGTTCCTTAGCTTCATCGATCTCGTAAACAAGCGCATCTACTCCCTTGGTAAAATCGTCAGTGGTGCAAACCTCTACGTTGGTACCAGTGGAAGATTCAGCCGCAAAGTGAGCCGCCGTTCCAATATAGTCAAAATAACCCGCTTTTGGCTTCATCAGGTAAGCGCACAATACGTGGTTGCCGCCTTTGATGAGTTCTTCTTCTTTTAAGGTGAGATCTGCGTAACGGTTTGATTGATCAAGTGCCATAATTAATTATCCTAATTTTAAGTTAAAAAAACAAATTCAATGGTGAATATGTGAGCATGTGGTAAATATTCTGCACGAAATTAACAATAAATAAAAATCAATAGTTTTTATGATAGATATAGTTAATAATCTATAGATTCTTTTTTTTTGTAATTGATGACTGAACAACTATAGACATACAGAAAAATAACTACAAAAAACCTATCAGGTTTGGTGTGTGAAATTATTTATGTGAAAAACTATAGCCATTTTCTAAAAAATATTTGTGTTTTCGTTCTTAAAACAAATTAAAATCAACGAAGAAATAATTTCCCCAGCCTTTCTCAAGGGAATTAAACCATAGAAAGTCTCTTATTTAAGCTATTTTTTAAAGTACGAAATTTTTTAAGTATCAATATTTAACATTTTACACAAAATGATGAAAAATGGCATCCTTCATCATGTGCGATTAAAAGTACATGGTTTTTTCATTATTTGTACGTTTTGTATATCACTATAATAATTAAGATAGACTTATGCTAAGGAACATGCACGAAATAAAATCGACAACTCAACCTGACAGGTTTTTAAAACCTGTCAGGTTTGACTCAACTGTTGGGTAAATTATTTCATGCACGTTCCTAACCATGTACTTTTAATCATACCCCTTCAT
>JAUCGK010000017.1 GCA_030378085.1 Candidatus Parabeggiatoa sp. HSG14 | reverse complement strand
TCCGGTTATGCCTTGTGGATTACCAAAAACAAAATTGGTATAATTAATTTGTCAATCTTTAAATTAATGATACCCGTTATTTTATATGCCATCATTGGTTTTTATAGGATAAGTTATAATGAATTGAATTTAATAGTTTTTTGTGTGGCTATTATTCTGTTATCTGTTGCCTATTACAAAATCTATTTAATTGAATATATAAGTTTTTTAGGACAATGGCTTAAACCAAAATTGAAGTGGAAAATATGAAAATAGCTAAAAACATTACATATCTAATAATAATATTTGTTATATTCCTAGTTATATTGGAACTGCTGTTCAGAACTATTGCATTTTTTATAAAAGGTTCTGAAATAGAATACAGTGAAATAGTCTCTGACAGTACATTCGGATGGGTTCATAACACTCAAATGAAAAAACGTGTTACAATTAACAAATGTGATGAGAAAGTGATAAGGCTCCCATCAAAAAATCCATTAATCAATAAACTTCCTAAGTACTCCGCCGATAAAAATATTCTTTTTATTGGCGATTCCTTTACTCATGCACACGAGGTATCGACTGGTCAAGCATATTTTGATGTTTTTGAAGAAAATGTAAAGAATCAGTATTCTGTGTATGCAGCCGGCATTGGTGGTTTTGGTAATTTACAAGAATATCTAATTCTTGAGTTTATATTTGAGGGAGTCAAGCCTGATATTGTTATGTGGCAATTATGTAGTAACGATGTAAATAATAATGTTTATGAATTGGATAATTCTTCATTTTATAACAACCAGAGACCTCGCCCCTATCTCAATGTAAAAAATAGTCAGATCAAGATAAAAAATCCGGGATTTTGGCTGTTTGATTGGAGTCATGGAACCCGGTTCGTATTCCACAGGCTTTTACTTTTAGACTGGAAATATAAGCTAGGTTTGTTGGAGCTATTGAATTCAACGATAGCTTTAGATTCCAAAGCGCAGGAAAAATATGAAAAGCAAGGCTTAGAAGTACTAGAGAAAGTGCTGAACAAGGCTATGACAGATTTTCCTAATACCAAGTTTTATGGATTCTCAGTTGATGGTGAATATGATAAAGACTATGAAAATATTTTTATAAAAAACGGAGCTATGTATTTTAGTGAATTTTACGATTATGTAGACAGCACGGAAGGAACCAACTGTCATCCATTAGATACTCATTGGAATCATTTGGGAAATAAAGTAGCAGGTGATACGTTGAGCAAGCTTTTGCTAGAACTAGAACGCTAAAATTTATCCTATTTACCTGATATTCCAAACCATACAAACGATTTGAATATTAAGGAAAACTAATATGATGCGTAGATTAACCACTCTTAGCGTATTTATGGGTTCACATTTTTGGCGAGATGTTGTGATAGTAGTCGCCATTGTGATTCTATCATTGGCTTTTAGTATTGCATTTAACATAGAAACCATTCTTTCTTATGCCATAAGTGGTGACAATTTTGCGCTTATGTTATATAGTGCCTCTTTTTTTGATATTTCCCTAGATGATTGGTTGCTAAACGGATTTCGATACTACTTTTGGGTGTATCCAGAGTTATTTGTGGACCTTCACTATTTCATTCGTCCAACGCAAAATCTACTGATTTTTTTGATGAGTTTATTTGCAGAAACCCCTAACTCGGCACTTTTTTTAGTGACATACTATCTGATTCATTCACTCTGTTGTGCATTGGTTTATCTGTATACTCGTTTTTTCTGTCGCCTTAATCAGAAAGTCTCATTATTAGTTGCATTCCTATTTTGGGGCACGATGTCAAGTGAAAAAATCTATGTGGCAGCACCCGCTTTTGGTGGCGATGCATTCGGTGCGTTATTAGGCATGGGCACATTGTTGCTGACTTATGTTTATTTGAATCATGTAGAGCGGTACAAACGGTTGATTTTTGCCTTCATCTTTATATTGCTAATGTTTACCGTGTATACTAAAGAACCAGTCATCATAGCACCTTTTATAGTGGCAATTTACTGGATTTGGCAGAAAATAGACCGAAAAGAACCCAAATTTAATTTAAAATCCTCATTAGTTATTATACGACGCGATTGGATTGCACTTGTTTTACTACTGTTACCGAGTATTGTGTATGTTTTGCATATTTTTATTCTCAGAATTATATTTGATACCGGATCAGCGGCTTATCCGTTTCAAAAACAACTATTATCATTCTTAGCAACACCAATCTCTACTTTACTGGGTTATTTTTTCCCATTGGAACAACGTGCTGGTGTATTTATCAAGTCTCTTGTAAGTATGGAATCACAACCGCTTATACTCTTATTAAGAAGCAGTGCGGCGGTTTTATTCAATCTAGCTTCTTTCGTTTTCATTGCTGTTATGTTTGTAAAAGACAAGTGGTCAAATGGACATTTCGATAGTAGATTTTCTTTGCTAATCGTGCTGAGCATTATATCAATGGCTGTTCCATTTTCTATGAATGCTGAACAGCGGTTTATGTATTTTGGTCAGATGTTTTCAATTCCGCTGTTAATTTATACCCTGTCACGTTTCTATGAGGTTAATAAAATATTTATAAAATCTTTAGTTTTTGTGATTTTGATTGCATTTATCTTGCTGAATCCGATTTATCTTTTCTTCTCTAAATTGCCAATGCAGCGAAGCGAAGTTATTACAATGAATCATGCCTCAACTCAGCTCCAAGAAATACTATTAAATGAATTGAAAAACGATAAAATTAAGAGGGTATATTTATTTAACGACATAACCGGTCATTATGCAGCACTGGCTCAATTACACTTCATCGCTGCGTTAACGAATCGAAAAGACTTGCAACTTCGAGTGGTTAATTCAATGCTCAGATATGAAATCAGCCCTTTACCGAAGGTAAACGAAGGCGTGACTGTTGAAAAAAGAAGAGATGATTTATGCGTGACCACCAAAATTGATGAAGAACTGTTTTTCTTTGGAAGTGTGGGATTGCATCAAATTGAAAAATTAGACATTGTTGGGATTATCCAGTATGAATTTGGGGAAGTGCATAAAGCAAGTTGGGAGGATATGAAGGTAATGACCGCTTGTATACCGAACGTAGCGAAAAATGACATCTTGCTCATAGGCTTCGATCCAGCAGAATCGGGTGTACATGTTTGGAAAACTGAACGACCGATATGGGAAGCTGTTCGATAAATGGAAATAAGTACTGGAGCAACACGAATAACAAATATTTGGGCACTACCTATCAATGGAGATGTAGAGCTAAATTGACCGCCACTAACTATAATATTAGGGATACTGGGAATTGTATATGCGAATACTTGTAACTGGCGCCGCGGGAGTGATAGGAAAAAATCTCTGCGAATATCTCTGCGAAACGGGTCACCAGATCATACCTGTGGCTCTTGTGCAGCGTGACGGAGTCATTTCTGCTGACTTGCGAAACGAAGCCACTGTATTTCGTCTTGTCAAAGAGTACGCACCTAATCTGATACTGCATCTAGCCGCTATCACGAATCTATGCTTCTGTGAGCAAAACAAAGAAACCGCTCGTGCAACGAACTATGGCATCACAGAAATTCTAACCAGAGTCTGCTCAGAATTCGGAACTCGCATGATATTCTTTTCCTCGGATTATGTCTTTGGGAAATATGATCACTTCTGGCAAGAAGAGGATCCCCCTTGCCCAACGATCCAATATGGTATAGACAAAGCCGCTTCTGAACGGCTTATCCGAGAACGACTTTCCAACTACGCAATCGTGCGGACGGCCCAGCTCTATGGTTTCGCAGGGGACTTTGTGAGTTTAGTCTGTGAGGCACTGATCTCTCATCAAGAGTTCATCGCCTTTGCAAACCTCGTTAATTGCCCAACGTGGATCGGCGATCTATTTCCCATGGTCAATAAAATTATAACTTACGGTAGTCAGGGTATTTTTCATTGCGTAGGACCAGAAGCCATGTCTCGATACCAATATGCGTGTGAAATAGCCAACGCATTTGCTTTGGACACCTCCTACATTCAAGCCGTCAATCTGGATTTTTCAACCGATATTCGTCCTCCTGTCGTTCGGCTCAATGGTGCATCCACCTACGAGACTCTTCAGGTTTATCCAGGGAGGTTAAAGGATAATCTTCCTTTCTGCTCTTTATATGCAATGGAGGTCACTCAACAATGAAAAATACACCATCAATTCCGTTCTACAAAAATGTAGAAGTCCTGAAATCTCTATTTCTTGCATTGCTGGCCACGCTCTTCTTAGTGGAGCTTGGCCTGTCGTTACACTGGCGACTACTGAGTGATTCAGCTTTTCTGCACTATGTTGCGTATTTAATTAATGAGCATGGTTTTGTGCCGTATCGTGACATCTTTGAAGTCAATATGCCAGGTACGTACCTATTCCACATGGCAATAGGAAGAATGTTTGGTTACTCTGATTTTGCATTTCGCATGGTGGATGTTGCCTGGCTCACAGCAACACTCACAGTGACTTGGTTTCTTATGAAGCCATTTGGCCAATTGGTTGCGTCTGCTAGTTGCCTGTTATTTGGTCTCATCTACTTGGGAGTTGGACCCCTTATGAGTCTAGAGAGAGATACCATTGTCATATTACCAATAGCTACCGCTCTCTTGCTCGCCACACAGCGTAGACCCAATCAGTCGGTCAATCTCATACATTTTCTACTTGGAATACTCTTTGCGCTTACTGCACTCATCAAGCCACATTTGGCTATCGGGCTTCCTGCTATGATTGTGTACAACTGTATACATGACAGCAATGGCTCAAAGTCGGTAAGGACCCTTATCAAGCCCTGTATTGTAGGAGGTATCGTTGCGCTGGTCGGCTTTCTATCAACACTGACAATTCCTTTTCTATGGCTTTGGCAAATTGAGGCATTCCAACCTTTTTGGGATATCTTTTCATCATATACACCGCTATACTCACAGATGTCTGGAGACCTTGAGTTTCGGGGCACCTTAGATCGTGTTCTATACGTGGTATATTGGTATATAAAGTTTGGAGGATTTGAAATTCTACTGACGACTTCTATGTTTGGTGTGTATATTGTGTTTACGAAGTCTGCGTCTGCTGCGACAAAAAAGCTGGCCATATTGTTACTCTCATTATCCGTACTCTACAGTGTATATGTCGTTATTGGCGGAAAATTAGTCTGGACTTACCATTGGATGCCGTATGTATACTTTGCGAGCTTGGGTACAGCAACTGTCCTTTTTTCCCCTCCTTCGTTTGCGAGCTTACATCGTCCGATCACCCTTCCCCTCTTCGTTTTCATTGTTACCGCGATGATGACACTCCTCCCAACACATGATGTTGGAAAGCAAATTTTAAAGCAAATTTTGGGTCAACAGCCAGCACCACCCATGAAAGGAAGAGTTGACGAAATAGCGACGTACCTGAATGAACATCTTTCACCAAATGATAAGGTTCAACCCTTGGAGTGGATCGGTGGGGCTGTGCACGCAATGCTTGTTTCAAAGGCCGTCGTTGCAACTCCCTATCTTACTGATTTTCAATTTTATCATCATGTGTCAAATCCGTACATTCAGAAGTTGAGGAAAAATTTTATGACAAAATTGAAGGGAGAGATGCCAACATTTATTATTGAAGTATACGAAACGTCAAGAGTGTCAGGGTTAGACACAACGGACAAATTTCCCAAATTGAGAAAATTTATCGAACAACATTATGATAAAGATTATACCGGAAATGGTTTCGATATTTTTCGTAGAAACGATGAACAGCGTAAGCCCTAATACAATGGAGGTCACTCAACATTGAAAAATACAGCATCAATTCCATTATCCCACAAAGCGGTAGAAGGCGTGAAGTATTTGTTTCTGGCATCGCTGGCCACGGTATTTTTAGTGGAGCTTGTCCTGTCGTTACACTGGCAACTACAGTATGATTCAGCTTTTCTACACTATGTTGCGTATTTAATTAATGAGCATGGTTTTGTGCCGTATCGTGACATCTTTGAAGTCAATATGCCAGGTACGTACCTATTCCATATAGCAATAGGAAGACTGTTTGGTTACTCAGATTTTGCATCTCGCATGGTGGATGTTGCCTGGCTCACAGCAACACTGACAGTGACTTGGTTTATTATGAAGCCATTTGGCCGAGTGGTTGCATCTGCGAGTTGCCTGCTATTTGGTCTCATATACTTGGGTTTCGGACCCAGTACGAGCCTTCAGAGAGATGCCATTGCCATATTGCCAATAGCTACGGCTCTCTTGCTCGCCACACGGCGTAGCCCTAATCATTCGGTTAATCTCATACATTTTCTACTTGGCGTGCTCTTTGCGCTTGTTGCACTCATAAAGCCACATCTGGCCATCGGACTTCCCGCTCTGATTGTGTACAAGTGTATGCATGATACCAGTAAATCAAAATCGGTAAAGACTCTTATCAAACCCTGTATTATAGGGGGACTCTTTGCGTTGGTTGGCTTTCTATTAACGCTGACAATTCCTTTTCTATGGCTTTGGCGAATTGGTGCCCTCCAACCTTTTTGGGATATTTTTTCATCGTATGTACCATTATACTTACAAATGTCTGGAGACTTTCAGTTTCGGGAAACCTTAGATCGTGTTATATACGCACTACGATTGTATCTAAAATTTGGAGAGTTTGATATTCTACTTATGAGTTCTATGTTTGGTGTGTATATTGTTTTAACGAAGTCTATGTCTGCTGTGACAAAAAAGCGGGCTATATTATTATTATCATTAGTCATTCTCTACAGTCTGTCTGCTGCTATTGGTGGGAAATTATGGGCTTACCATTGGATCCCGTTTGTATATTTTACCTGCTTGTGTACAGCAATGGTCCTTTTTTCCTCTCCTTCGTTTAAGAGCTTACACCGCCCTTTCATCCTTCTTCTCTTAGTTTTCATCGTTACCGTGATGATGACAGTACGCCCAGCGAAACTTGCTGTCCAGCAAGTTGTTTACGGTCAACAGCCAGCACTTATGGATGGGAGAGTTGACGAAATAGCGACCTACCTGAATGAGCATCTTTCACCAACCGATAAGGTACAACCCTTAGAGTGGATCGGTGGGGCTGTGCACGCAATGCTCATTTCAGAGACCATCGTTGCAACTCCCTATCTTACTGATTTTCAATTTTATCATCATGTGTCAAATCCGTACATTCAGAAGTTGAGGAAAAATTTTATGACAAAATTGAAGGGAGAGATGCCAACATTTATTATTGAAGTATACGAAACGTCAAGGGTGTCAGGATTAGATACAACGGACAAATTTCCCGAATTGAAAGAATTTATCAAACAACATTATAAGCAAGATTATACTGGAGATGGTTTTGATATTTTTCGTAGGGAGGAACGATGATTAGCCAAAAAGCAGGAACGCATCAATATGGCGATAGACCGCCTAAGCGCATCTATACTGCTTTCTATAAAACAAGATACGATTACGAGAGAGCCGGATATGAAAAATAGTTATTGTATGAACTGCCACAGTCCACATCTGAAGCGGTTTATTGATCTGGGTAACCAGCCAAACGGGAATATTTTCCCCAGCTTGAATGTTCTTGATAGTGAACAGATGTTCTCTTGTGTTATGTTGGTCTGCACTCAGTGTTGGCAGGTACAATTGGAAAATTTTCCTCCGGTTGACACCATGTTTACAAATCACCCATACATCACAGGGCTGAATCAACCAGTGGTTTCTCACTTTGAGAAACTTGTGGATGATATCGTGCAGAAATTCGCCATTCCACCGAACAGTCTTGTGCTTGATATTGGTGCCAATGATGGAACATTGCTCTCAAAGTTTCGTGACCGTGGGATGCGCGTGTTGGGCATCGATCCCTGCAAGCGTACTGGTCAATTGGCCCGATATGCGGGCATGACGGTCTTCGAGGCTTTTTGGAACCGACAGAGTGCCGAAGCAATGAAACAGCTTGGGTTCTATCCTGATCTGATTACTGCTACGGCCGTATTCTATCATCTGGAAGATATTCATAGCTTTGTCCAGGGCTTAGAGGTTATTATGAGGGAAAATACGATCTTTTGTACCCAATGTGTGTACCTAAAAGACCTTATCGACAAAGTTCAATTCGACCATTTTTATCACGAACACACAATGATTCATGCGATTAGCCCGCTACGAAATCTTTTCTCCGAATATGGTCTGCGATTGTTGGATGTGGACTTCTATCCTATTCATGGGGGGTCTTTTGTATTGTATGTTGTTAGGGAAGAATCACATTTTCCTACGACAAGAAAAATTGATGATGCCATTACCGAGGAGAAACGGGCCGGGCTTGAGCGACTGCAAACGTATCTTGACTTTTCTAAACGTGTGGAAAAAAATAAACAGGCACTGATGTCATTTTTGACGCAAATAAAAAGTGCAGGAAAGCGTGTGTTTGGAATGGGTGCCCCTCTGAAAGGAAGCACCCTGCTTAATTACTATGGTATTGGACCTGATATCGTTGAATGTCTCACCGAAATCAATCAGTATAAAATTGGTCGATACACTCCCGGAACTCATATTCCGATTGTATCCGAAAATGCAATTGATGAGCAGCCAGATTATTACTTGCTACTGTCCTGGAGTTTTCTAGATTTCTTTATTGAGAAATACGCGGACTATCTCAACACGGGAGGTAAGTTCATTATTCCACATCCAACCGTCAACGTTATCGGAAAAGACGGGCAATCGCAATAGTTGATAATGGAGTTTCGCTTATGAAAACATCGCTCATCATTCCGCTTAAGAACGAAGTGGAATATGCGGAAACGACCATGAGTACGGCGTATGCCTATTTGTCTGAACATGAAATTGACTTTGAACTGGTTGCAGTTGACGACAGTACTGACGGAACCTGGGAGATTCTTCAATCCTTTGAGAATTTACACCAAAATGTTGTTGCAGTCAGAGGAGGAAAACCTCTGGGATATGGGAATGCGTTACAAACAGGGTTTAGGGTCGCCACTGGAGATATTCTTATTCCGTTCAATGGCGATCTCAGCGATTCACTAGACGACGTGATCTCATATATTCGTCTGATAGAGGACGGGTATGATATGGTCTTTGGTTCGCGGTTCATGACTGGTGCAAAAGTGACTGACTCCACAGTAGTAAAAGGATTTGTATCACAGTTGGGTAACGTGTTTTTACAAATACTTTTTTACACAAAATGTAGTGATATAACTAACTCATTCAAAGCTTATAAAAGGATAGTATTGGAAGAGATTAACCCAACCGCCAATGGATACAATATTGGAATGGAAATAGCCTTAAAAGGCATTCTCAAGAAGTACAAATATACGACAATCCCAGTGACTTGGTTAGGCCGAAAGTATGGACGCTCAAAGATGTCAATGATGAAATCAATCCCAACGTATCTGTCTACTGCACTCAGAATTAGGTTTTTTTGAATGAATCATATTAATCATTTATTAATTTTTGAACCGGACGTTACGGGACATCAGCCTTTGTATATCCGTCTCTTATACAGTTATCTATTAGAAAATAAATCGATGCTCAAAGTAACGTTTGTCATTCATCCAGATATAAATCAAAGACTTATAAAAGAAGACAGCATTGAATTGCGAGATGTTGAAAATAAAATTAACATAGTTTTCCTAAACGAGACGGAAATATTAGCAAGTTTGCACAATACATTGTGGATTCGGGCCATGAATAGATGGAAGTTGATGAAAAAATACCTGAAAATGACTGGAGCTAACCACGGACATTTTTTATATTTGGATCATATTCAGTTCCCGTTGGCGTTGCGATTGCCTTTTTTACCGGGGAAAAAAATTTCTGGCTTGCTTTTCCAACCACCAATGTTGGACTTTTACAAAGATGAAAAAAATGCAAAGGAAGTCATTCGGGATTATCGTAAAAAGTGGTTTTATGCTGCAATGTTAAATAACCCCGCCTTATCTTTTGCATACACTATAAATTCGCTCTTTCCATCTTATGCCAGCAAGCATTTCGCTAACGGAAATAAGGTTTACCACCTGCCCGACCCTTCCATGTTTCCAACGAGTGATATTCATTTGAATGATGAAGATTGTGCTTTGACGAAACACGTTAGAAAAAATCGGAAACTGTTTCTATTGTTTGGTGCATTAACTAAGCGAAAAGGTATTTTCGAGGTAATAGAGGCCCTTAAACACCTTGAACCGAAATACATTTCGCAAATAGCAATCGTTTTTGCGGGTAAGTTAGGGGCTGAAATACGTGCAAAATTTCTTGACAAAGTGGCTTCCTACAAACAGAATAACTCAAATGCGAATCTTCACATTGAAGATAGATTTTTGTCAACCAACGAAATAATATGCTTGCTACAGCATTGCGATATAATACTTGCACCTTATTCACGCTATTTTGTTGGCTCCAGTGGTGTACTGCTCTGGGCAGTTGGTGCTAAAAAACCAGTTATTGCCCCAAATTATGGTCTTTTAGGGTATCAAGTACAGAAGTATCATCTTGGTATTTCCATAGATGCCACAAAACCAAAGGTCATTGCTGATGCTTTTAGACGTTATCTGAATAATCCAGATTATTATGAGCGGAATACAAGTGGTATGGAGCAATTACATGCCGAAAGTTTGCCAGAAAATTTTGCACGAATCTTCTTTTCCAAGTTTATAACTAAACTTGACAGGTTTTAAAATCACAAAATTGACTTGATTTAGGACAATAGATGTGCTTAAAAAATCACTTAATTATGTAGTAGGCTATTGGCTTATTGTTTTATATTTGCTTGGCATTTACACCAGCGTACATCTATATTCAGGTGAACAATTGCTTGTTCCAGTTTTTGTGGCAGGTATAGCTGGTTTTCTTTTACTCATTAAAAATCATAAACGAATCCGAGTTCGGCATGTAAAAGCTATTGGTTTAATAGTAACAATTGCATGGCTTAGTGTATTATTTAAAGGAACAGACGCTTTTTTTATTGAACGGGTTAAAGGTGGTATTCAAATGACCTACTCAATATTGTTAGCTTACGGCTTTTTTTTAGAAGTTTCTAAGTGGAAAAAGGAACAAGCTGCCAAGCTATTTTATTATGCTTGTCTTCTTATTATCATTGGTTGTGCATTAGAAAATTACACGTCCTTTAAAAGCCTGTCAGATAATTTTCGCTATGCCGTCTTTCATAGTGGTATCTACGAAGCTTTGGATCGTGACATCGCATTCTTTGGGGGGGAAAGACCAAAACTATTCACATCAGAGCCATCTCATGTGTCTAAATTTTTGTTATTTTCAATCACTTTATGGTTGGTACTTTCCCTAAAAAAAAGAAAATTCTATATTAAAGCTATTCTTGTTTCCCTAACAGCCGCTTTTGTCACTGGCAGTCCAAGTTTAGTGCTTCTCATTCCCATTAGTTTGATTATTGCTGTGTACCTTGAAGGGAATGGATTTTATCCTTTTTTGAAAAGGATGAGCATTAGGAAATTTTTACTCTATTTCGTTTTTATGTTGTTAATGCTGGGTAGCTTAACTGTTGCAGTTACAACAGTGTTATCTGGTCGTCTTACTGCTATGATTGAGGGAGAAGGAAGTACTATAATAAGAGTTGTAGCACCGCCACTGATTACGTTTGATGTGCTGAAAGAATATCCTATGTGGGGGGCTGGCATTACCGGAAAGGAAATGGTAGCGGACAAGGTATTCTATCGTTTAACGGACGATTTTGGGCTGACTTATATAACTGATATAGAGTGGGCTACCAACATGGTAACTAACGCCTTTTGGTTACACTGGATATATCTTGGTTTGTTTGGAGGAATATTAATGGTATGGGCGATTTATCGACTAATGAAAGTTCTTGGAGTGAAGCATTATTTGTATTGTTTATTTTTAATACTCATTTTTAGCCAAACCATGGGAGGATATGTGGGAGCCAGAACATGGATGATCCTTTTCGGGATTTTTTTAACTTCAGTTTTGATAAGGAATGAACACGAAATAAGTTCCCATTTTGTGTCGGGAAATCCGCTCCGTTCCCGAAACAACTAAAATAGGGAACTTATTTCATGAGCATTCCTAAGCAAAGAACGACTTTATGGAACATTTAAAAAACAACGTTATGTAGATGATAGCAAAGAATAGTTCATTTAGATAGGATAAATTATTATGACCAAACAAGTCGTTGCATTTCTGCTTGATTGCACTGATGCAAGAGTAATAAAGCGAATGCGTGGTTTTAAAAATAACGGATACCAGACAGTAGGCTTCTCCTTTCGTAGGAAACTTTACAACTTGGAGTATCAACCAGAATGGAACAATATTTCTTTAGGAGAAACTAGGCCACGCGCATATTTACATAGAAGCTTTATGATGCTGAAAGCATTAATGAAGATAGCCCATCACCGAAAAATTATTTCAAAGGCAAGTTTTCTTTATGTAATTAACTTAGACCAAGCATTCTTGGCATATTATGCCCAATGGATATCGAGAACTAAAGTACCAATAGTTTACGAGGTTGCAGATATACAATCGCCATTTGTATCCAGAGGTTTATTTGGTAAGATTCTGCGCTGGGTAGAACGATATATTTTGAATAGAACTCATTTATTGGTAATTACCTCACCAGCATTTTTTATCTCTTATTTTAAACCTATTCAAAATTACAGGGGCAATTACTTTCTGCTTGAAAATAAATTACTACCTCCCTATGTCCCAACGAGGATTTTCCGTGGTGTAACAGGAAAGTTCTCTCCAAAGAGGGTTGGTGGCAAACAATGGATTGTAGGTTATTTTGGAATACTTCAGTGTCAAAAATCTTTGGAAATTATTAAAAAGGTGGCTGACCTACTTCCAAAACAAGTAGTATTTTATTTACGGGGTCCGGCAATTTCAGCAAATATAAATATTAAACAAGTACCAAATATTATTTATGGTGGAGATTATAAGAATCCACAAGATTTATTAGATATATACCAACAAGTGGATTTTGTATGGTGCTTTGACTTCTGCCAAGAAGAGCATAATTCAAGATGGATGTTACCAAATCGCTTATATGAAGGTGGTTACTTTAATTTACCAATGATAGCACCACAGGACTTTGAAATAGGGAAATATGTAGAACGTTATAAAATTGGTTGGACGTTTGAAGCACCTTATGAGGATTCATTAACGATATTTTTTAAGAACATAACCCTTGAATCCTATTTGGTTGTTAAAAAGAACTTTGAAAAGCTCCCGCTAGAACAATTCGCCAGTACCAAAGATTTTTCAAGGATGTGTATGATCGCAGAACAGCGTTGCAGCACATAAAATCTAGGGTACATAAGGAATGGATACGAAATAATTTACCATTTTGTTTCGGGATTTTCAATAAGTGGTATGGTTTATGTGGTGAAGCGAATTACATTAAATGTCAAAATAGCACAATAAATGGCTATAAAAAATATAATATTCAAACTCATAGAATTGGCCTTAAATCCAAAAGAAATTTACGCCCTCTTAACATGGCCAAAATTTTCGCTGACTTCATACTGTATGGTGTCAGCATTAAAACAACAAGGCATCCACCCTCAGACAATTATTGATATCGGGGCAAATGTGGGGCAGTTTACAGTAGCAGCAGCAAAATTGTTTCCCAAGCTACAAATCCATTCCTTTGAACCTCTGCCAGAATCCGTGACACTTTTGAAAAAGCATGTACGCAAGTTCAAAAATATCATCGTGTATCCACTGGCATTAGGCGATCAGGAAGGAGAAATTCCTTTTCATGTTAACGCTTACAATCTATCAAGTTCTATCATCCCGCTTGCAGAAGCACATCGTCTAGCTTTTCCTAATGCACAAGAAGTCAAGACAATTTCCGTGAACCTTTCTACCCTAGATAAGGTTTTCAATGTTATCACGCTTGAGCCACCCGTTTTACTCAAACTCGATGTTCAAGGTTATGAGTCAACGACACTGCGTGGTGGACTAAAAACTTTGCAACGAGTTGATTATGTGATTTTAGAAGCTTCATTCAAACCGATGTACGAAGGGGAAATGTTATTTGTGGACATTGTGCCTTTAATGGAAGAATATGGTTTTCATTTTCTACGCCCAGTGGGGTGGCTTTCACATCCAAAGACTGGGGAAATATTACAAATGGATGCTTTGTTTGCACGACAATCATGAAAATTCTCATCCAAGCAATTAATTATCCGCCTGAATCTATTGGTACGGGAAAGTACACGGGCGAAATGGCCGAATGGTTAGCCGCACGAGGGCATGAAGTCACGATCATCACAGCACCTCCTTATTACCCTCAATGGAAAGTATGGCAAAAATATTCCGTTATCGCCTATACTCGTGAAACAATTAAAAATGTTAAAGTAATACGTTGTCCACTGTGGGTACCAACTAGACCATCTGGACTAAAACGAATTCTGCATTTGTTATCATTCGTTATTTCAGCGGCTCTGGTCGTTTTTTGGAAAATTGTTAGACAACGCCCTGATGTGATTATAGTTATTCAACCTTACCTTTTTGCAGGTCCTTGGGCGCGGTTAATTTCAATACTGAGTAAAAATAAAACTTGGTTACATATCCAAGATTATGAAATAGATGCTGCCTTTGAGCTTGGTTTTTTTAAGTTAAAATTTGTCCGATGGTTTGCAACACAATTTGAAAGGAGATTGTTACGTTCTTTTGACCGTGTTTCCACCATTTCCGCACGGATGATGGAACGCCTTAAAATGAAATCAGTCAATCCTGAAAATATTGTCTTTTTTCCTAATTGGGTTGATACTCATACTATTTTTCCGATTGAAGGAACTGGGGAATTTCGTATCCAGTTTGGTTTATCTACTGAACATTTTGTGGCTTTATATTCTGGAAATATGGGGGTAAAACAAGGACTTGATTTAATTATAAACGTTGCCAAACAATTAAAAAATAATAAGCGTATTGTTTTAGTTTTATGTGGTGATGGTGCAGTGCGGGAGAGTTTAATTCATGAGGCTAAAGGTCTTGACAATATAAAATTTATACCATTACAGCCGTATGAACAACTCAATGAATTACTCAACATGGCAGATGTTCACCTTTTACCCCAACGTGAGGATGTGGCTGATCTAGTCATGCCATCTAAACTGAGTGGAATGTTAGCCAGTGGTCGTCCCATTTTAGCGACAGCGAATCCTAATACTCAAGTTGCTGATACTGTTAAAAAAGCAGGATTAGTCGTGCCACCAGGAAATGTTGATGCTTTTGTAGAAGCATTATTGATAATGGAATCAAATCCAGAACAACGAAATGAGTGGGGGAAACAAGCACGGAAAATCGCTGTACAAGAATGGAATAAAGAGCAGATATTGTTGAAATTTGAACAAAATTTGCTGGAAGTCTTATGACTTATTTTTCCAATATAATAAATATTATGACAAAAAAAATAGCTTTAATAACCGGCATTACCGGACAAGACGGCACCTATTTAGCAGAATTCTTATTAGGAAAAGGTTATGAAGTACATGGTATTAAACGCCGTGCTTCATCATTCAATACCAGTCGAATTGATCATCTTTACCAAGACCCGCATGAAAAAGAACGGAATTTCGTCTTACATTATGGTGATTTAACCGATTCAACGAATTTAATTCGCATTATTCAGCAAGTTCAACCTGACGAAATTTATAATCTTGCCGCCCAAAGCCATGTAGCAGTATCATTTGAAGCACCTGAATATACTGCTAATTCTGATGCTTTAGGTACACTTCGCATTCTTGAAGCTATCCGTATTCTCAGTTTGGAACAGAAAACTCGTTTCTATCAAGCATCAACTTCTGAACTATTTGGTAAAGTACAAGAGACTCCCCAGAAAGAGACAACTCCTTTTTATCCACGTTCGCCTTATGCGGCTGCTAAATTGTACGCCTATTGGATTACCGTTAATTATCGGGAAGCCTATGGACTATATGCTTGTAATGGCATACTTTTTAACCATGAAAGTCCTATCCGCGGAGAAACTTTTGTTACCCGTAAAATTACCCGTGCATTAGCACGAATTAAATTAGGATTACAAAAATGTCTCTATCTTGGTAATCTGGATGCTAAACGTGATTGGGGACATGCACGTGATTTTGTGGAAATGCAGTGGTTAATGCTACAACAAGATAAAGCGGATGACTATGTAATTGCGACTGGGGAACAACATTCAGTACGTGAATTTGTCAACTTAGCTGCTCAACAACTAGATATAACAATTCGTTGGGAAGGACAAGGTATTGCTGAAAAAGGTTATGACACAATATCTGGTGATTTACTGGTAGCTGTTGACACACGTTATTTCCGTCCCACTGAAGTAGAAACTTTAGTTGGTGATCCTTCTAAAGCAAAACAACAATTAGGATGGACTCCTAAAATATCATTTATGGAATTAGTTAAAGAAATGGTAATAGCAGATATGCGAGAAGCTGAACGTGATGCTTTAGTTAGAAAAGAAGGATTTAAAACATTTAATTACCATGAATAAAAATGCCATGATTTATATTGCTGGACACCGTGGATTAGTAGGTTCAGCTATTGTGCGTCGCTTGAAGAAAGAAGGATTTAGTCATTTAATTATGCGTACTCACGAAGAACTAGATTTAACTCAACAAATCTCAGTTACAAAATTTTTTCAGTCTGAAAAACCTGATTATGTCATTTTAGCTGCGGCTAAAGTGGGGGGGATTTATGCAAATAATACTTATCCGGCTGATTTTATTTATCAAAATTTGATGATAGAATGCAATATTATCCAGGCTGCATTTCAGCTGCAAGTATCAGGATTGTTATTTCTCGGTAGCTCATGTATTTACCCAAAATTTGCCGAACAACCCATGCGTGAAGATGCTCTGCTAACTAGTGAATTAGAATCTAGTAATGAACCTTATGCCATAGCTAAAATTGCTGGTATTAAGTTATGTGAGTCTTATAACCGGCAATATGGTACTGATTTTCGTTCTGTAATGCCAACTAATTTATATGGCCCCAATGATAACTTCCATCCACAAAATAGTCATGTCATTCCCGCTTTATTGCGTCGTTTCCATGAAGCTAAAATAAATGATGCTGATAGTATAACAGTATGGGGGACTGGTAATGCTAAACGAGAATTTTTGCATGTAGATGACTTAGCAGATGCTTGCCTCTTTATCATGCAATTAGAGCAAACGCAAACACAGCCGATGTTATCACATATAAATATAGGCAGCAGTACCGAAGTTACCATTCGAGAATTAGCCGAAACCATTAAACAAGTGACCGGATTTCAAGGAGAATTGCGGTTTGATAGTAATCAGCCCGATGGTACTCCACGTAAATTGTTGGATGTATCGAAACTAAAGGCACTGGGGTGGCAAGCTAAAATTGGATTGTTGCAAGGATTGCGTGAGACTTATCAATGGTTTGTTGCCGTCCATTAGTTTTTGAGTCTCGTCTATCCCCAACCCACCACCATCGAAGAAATCTGCAATACCATGACTGAAGTATTCGGTTTCACCAGCCCTTGTGTGAAGCATTCCCATTTAACGACCCCAGTGCTGATTCATTTGCAAATAAAAAGAGTGCTTCTAGCAATGCGGTTTTTCCAATACTATTTGCACCAATAATTAGGTTGACTTGTCCCAGGGGAGCAATTGTTAAATCACTAAAACTGCGGAAATTTTTAATCGTAATTGATTGATACATAATTTATTAAACTAAATTTATTAGTGATATTGAAGTTCAAAGCAAAACTTTGTGCCAGCGGGCAACAAACAAAGTTTCACTTTGAACTCCATTAAGGCAAATAATCAGCGCGTTTTTTTTCGCTGTTTTTGAACCCCAGGCAATATGTCATTAAATTTTCTGAACAATGCCTTATAATTTTCCTCATTCCGGTACGCTTTTTTCTGAAAATTGTCTGGGATTTCTTTAATTTCAATCACTTCAGACCATCCATTTTTTAAGGGATATGCATAATAAGGATATTCTTGTGGCACATTTTGTACAAAAATGATGTTTATCGGCTTTTCCAATTTTCGAGACGTATAAACGCGGTGCATACCATCATTAATCAACCAAATTTTTTGTCCATCTGGCTCGACAGATTCTTCGATAATGGGAGGAATTAAAGGAATGGGTCCTTCTTCCTGCCCTGTTTCATCCTCTACCCAAAATAAAATCCCCCCTTTAAGCGCGAAAATATCAATTGATTCCTGCAAAAAAGTATTATATAGCCCTTCAATCGTAAGAAAATCTGATTCAAGCACATATTTCTGGGCAGGAATAAGAGAATTGGGATCAACCTGTTCCCGTATTTCGAGAGTAGAATGAGCGTAAACGTATGGCTGCCCATATCCCTTTAGCTGCGTTTTTTTCAAACGTGCTAAAAGCGTTTGTTCGGCTATCATTTCATATCTTAAAACTTTCATATTGCCTATTTTCCATTTGCTATTTGCAATTTTGATAATCGGTAATTGTTAAAAATAATTTTTCCTCCCTGCTTTGTCCTCTATTTTAGTACCCACAGTATCCCCAGCAAAAAAGGTTGATGTAGCATATAAACTAATAAGCTATGTTGTCCTATCCAAGCTAATTGTTGTCCTCCCTTTAATCGTAAAGGTTTAAAAATAAACCCTGTATTATGGCAGTATTTGCCTAAAGCCATCCCTAATAACATCAAACCAAACCAAGGTAACAACGGCACATAATCTTCTGTGGCGGGTTTGTGTGTCATTAAACCAATCCATTGCAACATATTGTGATTAAACAAGGAATGTTGAACATTTATGCCTATTATCAATAAACCACTGCCAGTAATGATATTAAACCAAAACCACCGCCTGAAGAATAAGCCAAGTACACTTGCCAATGCAATAAAGTGTAAAATGCCAAAGAAAATAAATCGCTCATGGAATAAAATAAAACTAACTGCACTAATCAACCCCGCACAACCCAGCAAAATAACTAATCGTTTAATAAAAACGTGTATTCGTAATTCATAGAGAGTTGCCAAATGCAAACTGATACCTGCAATACCAATAAATAAACTGACTATCAAAGTACGGAATGTTAACCAGAATGGATTATGATAAAAATCAAAGGTAATAATTTTTAAATAATTGAGATCATAGCAGAAATGATATAAAATCATTAAGATACAAGCACCACCGCGCCATACATCAACATGTAAAGAGCGTTGTGTTGTCTCAGAAAAATGAGTTGAAACGTTCAATTATTAAATCCTGTGTGTTATTATCAATTTATGAATTTGTGTAACCAATTCCCAATTTCTAATTTTAGAGAATGCCAATATTTTAGAGTGTATAACAATGAGCAGTTTAACAAATATTTTCTTAGTTGGACCAATGGGTGTCGGCAAAACGACAATTGCTCGTCTTTTGGCTTCAATTTTAGATAAAACTTTTATGGACAGTGATCATGAAATTGAAGAATTCTCTGGTGCGACAATTCCTTTGATTTTTGAATATGAAGGCGAAATCGGTTTTCGTAAACGGGAACGCTCTGTTATTGCTGAATTGACAAAACTTGATAATATTATTTTATCTACTGGTGGGGGAGTAGTATTAAGTATAGACAATCGCCGACTTTTACAAACTCATGGTTATGTGATTTATTTACATGCCTCAGTAGATGATTTATTGGAACGCACAGCTCATAGCCATAATCGCCCTTTACTAAAAACAGAAAATCCCCGTCAAAAGTTAGAACAAATTATGAAAAATCGGCATCCACTTTATCAAGCCACTGCTGATGTAACAATAGAAACTGGAAATCAAAGTATACGTCAAGTCATTACTGCTGTACTAACACATTTAAAAAATATATACAAAAATGAATACATTACAAGTTGATTTAGGGGTACGGAGTTATCCTATTTATATAGGCCAAACATTATTAGGACAAACAACATTAGTTGCTCCACATATTAAAGGGCGACAAGTATTGATAGTTAGTAATGAAACGGTAGCACCTTTATATTTGGAAAAAACGCAGGCTGCTTTTTCAAATTTCCAAATGGCCTCTGTGATTTTGCCAGATGGAGAAAAATACAAAAACTTAGAGGTGCTAAATCAGATTTTTGATACTTTATTGAACCAACGTTTTAATCGTCAATGTACATTAGTTGCATTAGGTGGCGGTGTAGTTGGAGATATGACTGGTTTTGCCGCCGCTAGTTATCAACGGGGAGTACCGTTTATCCAAATACCAACCACATTACTTGCCCAAGTCGATTCGTCTGTTGGTGGCAAAACGGGTGTTAATCATCGGTTGGGTAAAAATATGATTGGTGCGTTTCATCAGCCTAACTGTGTGGTGATAGATATCGATACTTTGTGTACTTTAGACGACAGACAATTGAGTGCAGGATTGGCTGAGGTAATTAAGTATGGTTTAATCAATGATATGGAATTTTTTGAGTGGTTGGAAAATCATGCCGAAGAATTATTAGCGCGTGACTCTGGCGCATTAAATTTTGCGATTGCCCGTTCCTGTCAAAATAAAGCAATAATTGTGGCAGAAGATGAGCGCGAAAGTGGACGACGGGCATTACTTAATTTGGGTCACACTTTTGGACACGCTATTGAAACGGGATTTAAGTATGGACAATATTTGCATGGTGAAGCAATTGCTATTGGTATGTGCTTAGCCGCAAAATTTTCAGCACGATTAGGTTGGATTAATGATATTGATGTGAATCGCATCATAGCTCTGATAGAAAAAATGGCTTTGCCGACTCGTCTCCCCAATGATTTGACAGTTGAACAGATATTAGAGTTGATGCAAGTTGATAAAAAAGTCCTTGCTGGAAAAATTCGTTTAGTTTTATTGCAAAGTATTGGTAAAGCAGTTGTCACTGAACAATATGATCCACAATTGTTAAAGCAAACATTGATGGATAATTGAAATTCTTAGTTGTCTTAATGAGCTTGACAATGTCACTTTATATCCAAAATAAATTTTGGACTCCCAAAATAAATTCTGGACTCCAAGAATTGTGTTATTGCTTCATTCCAATTTGGCACGAAACTTTTCTAGACAACAGATTATCAGATAAAACTTTTTTAGGTGACTATAAACTCAATGTTCAAGTTTTTCCCTCTCTACTAATAACGACAAGGATTACTTATAATAAAGGATAAGATTGTCACAATCTTATCGATCCAGAACATCAGCATCACTCAAAACCATGCAAAACACAGTTTTCAAAAAATTTGAGTTACCAATAAATGAGATAACACACTCAATGACTCTGATGATTTAATCCTTTATTATAAATAATCCTTGTAGTTACAGATATGTGAAAAAATTTGATCATCAAGTATAACTTAAAATTTCTAACTTCCAAAAGAAAATTTTTTTCTAACGAGCTATAATAAAGGCAGTTACTGCAATTATCGGATTTTATAATGTTATGCCAGATTTAGAAATATCTTCTCTTCACGATGAAAACATTTTTGCATCCATGCCACACCGGTATTACTTGACTCCAGAATTGAGCCAACGAGTGAATCTTGTTTGCCATTTGATACAAAACAGTGAACAATTGTTGTTTGTGTTGGCTGAAACAGGATGTGGTAAAACTTCACTGTTAAATCAACTGAATCACGTTGCTGAACAACAGCATGAGCATTGGTGGATATATACACTGACGAGCAATCCTGCCTTATCACCAGAAGCGTGTTTGTCGATAATATTAACAGCGTTTAATGTTCGACAAGATGGTAAACCGATGGAAGTGTTGCAAGAAAGTTTACGCAACCATGTCGCTGCTACCCGTTACAATGGACAATTGCCAGTATTATTTATTGATGATGCCCATAAGTTGCCTTTGGCTACTTTAAAATTTATCATCGAATCAGCCATGCAAGGTGATGCTTTAACTCGGATGCGGGTTGTATTATTTTGCGAGCCGCAAATCACTAGCATTTTGGCAACCCCTGAATTTGATATTGTTCATAATACTTTGATTCACACGTTGGATGTGCCTCCTTTTTCTAAAACCCAAGTGAGAGATTATCTCCAATTTCGATTACAAAATAGCAGATACAATAATGTTCACCCGTTTAACAGTGATATCATCAAAAAAATTTATACCGAATCGGAAGGTATTCCGGGAGAAGTCAACCTGTATGCCCAACAAATTTTGAGTCAATTTGCGGAACAGCACAAATTGCAAATGCGATCTCACTCATTGTCCCATTCCAAGTTATTATGGGGAATACCTATAGTACTTGTATTGATTGCAATTGCTTTATGGGTTTATTGGTACTCTCCAAAACCACCTGAAAATACGCTACAACCACAATCAACTAATGTGTCATTGCCCAAAGAACCCACTTCTCCATATACACTTTATGACGAGATAGCCATAGAAGTACCTGAAACTAACGTAACGCCTGTAACGCCACCTAAAAATGGTCTTGTTTTGAAGTCCACTGATTTATCAACCCAATCAATCGGGAAACAAGCTAATGACACTACTCTTTTGACATCTTCTACTGAGGATTTGATTGCAAAGAATAAGGGGGAGCAAACGGAAATAAAAGGGGAAGATTGGTTGTATCGCCAAGCTCCAAATGCTTATACGTTGCAGATATTGGGTGCTTATGATCATTTGACTTTAAAAAGTTTTCTCGCCAAATATAATCTTAAAGAGGTTGCTATGTTTAAAACCTCTCACAATAATAAAGACTGGTACGTATTACTTTATGGTATTTATTCTACCCGTTCTCAGGCGAATGCAGCACGAAAAGAATTACCCGCTGCATTACAAAAAGATACCAAACCATGGGTACGTTCTTTAGCTTCAGTGCAGAAAACAATCAAACAGTAAACTCAGAAGGTTATTGGTAGTTACTTGCGAATTTTAGTTGAGAATTAAAAAAGCCCCTTGGCTTGTGCTTTGGGGCTTTTTTAAAAATAGTGGGTTACAGTGAAGCTTCTACCCACCTTACACTCACTATTCAATGTTTCTTAAATCTTCAATATCCTTTGAACGACCACTTGCTTCTTTGTTTTTCTTAAAATCATTGAATCCTATAATGTGCATGACTATTCCGTCATATTCAAACACAAATTTGTTTCTGTAACATTCTTCAAAATTAACGCCATCTGGACTTGTCAGAATATCTATACGAAAAGGAGGATAGCCAATTTGAATAACACTATTTGATTCTGAAAAATCGGTTTGTGTTAGTCCAAGTGATGAAAAACCAAATTCATCAAAAACTTTAACCATCTTCTCAGCGTTTTCTGTTGTTGGCTTTATCCAAATATCTAAATCGCCCGTATATCTTGGATAACCGTGTATTCCTAAAGCATATCCACCAACAATGAGATATTCAACTTTATTGCTGTTTAATAATTCGACAAACTCTTTGAAGTCTTGGTTGAATATCATCCTTTTTAAACTCAATATATTGATTTCTTAGAATTTCTATGGCTTCAAAACGTTCTCTGACAGGACGAGTTTTCCAATATTCATAATCAGAGGGTTGATTGTGTAAAGATACGATTCTGACTACTTTTTCCATCTGTGTTTTTCCTATTTCTTCGTTAGCACGTAGGTTGGACTGACTTTGGTAAATCCAACATTTTGGAGTTATTATCTTTGAATGTTGGAGTTCGCAAGCGAACGAAAACCTACAGGCTCAAGCTTAGTGCTATTTTCAGTCAGGGCAGAATCACATAAGCTTCTCAGTACGATTGGTAAATTATACAATAGCATTTGAACATCAAGGTATTGAAGCCTTAACAATTACCCTTAGCAATGGAGATAAGATTGTTGGGGTCACTTGGGAATTTTTATTGAGAATTAAAAATAGCTACTTATCCGTAATGCCCCCACATTCGGTAAACTTTGACCAATTTCTCATTTTCAAAAATTTCGTAAACGAATCAATGTTGTTTATTGATGCGACGACTTATTAAACCCTGCATATCACCTTTTAAAAATTGATAGTCTGGAGGATATTGAAGCGGGTTGAATTTAATGATTTCTATCAATTCTAATGTTTTGCTTTTTAATCCACTTGAAGCTAATTTTTTCGCGTCCTTTTGAGCTTGTGACAGAAAAATTAAGGTATACATTACCACTCCAATTTGTCCAGCGTGACACCCTTTTCAATCGGTTCGTTTTTGGCTTCTTTGATACTTTGTACCATACCATCAATTTTTCTTAAATAATCATCATCACTTATATATTCAGATTGTTCTAAAATTTTAATTTCGTTTTTTGAAAAATGACTTAATAACCAAAAAAACTTTTCGTTTATGCTATCGTCAATTTTTAAAGTAATTGTTTGCATATCTGTTCCGTTAATTCATCATGTTGGTTTTTCTTTCAACGAGCTAGGTAGATAGAACGGGAGCATAACATCAACTAACCGATAGATTCAACCATCCTTTTTCTTGTATGAAGATTAATGGGTGCTGTGAAACTATCTAGTCTACACTCGCTTAGCAATGAAAATAAGATTGTTGGTAGTCACTTGTGAATTTTTGTTGAGAATTAAAAAGCCCCTTGGCTTGTGCTTAGTGGCTCTTTATATGGAATGGTGGGTTGCAGTAAAGCTTCTATCCACCCTACGCTTGCTGTATTAAAGGTTCAATAGGGCATATCAAAATCTAAATCCAATCCTTTTATTTTGAATTTTCAAATAGTTAATCTTTTCTTTTAATTTCATAAAACAATAAATTCAATTGAAGTTATGGTGAATCATAAATAAATTATCAAATCACAATTATTAATATTCGTTTTTTATTAAACACGGCTTGGTCAAAGACCGCTCGTTTTTGTGAAAAAAAATGGTTGACCTGGTAAATTGAAAAGAGTATAGTAATCGTTCTTCAGCACAGAGATTTTTCAGCCAATAATCTAACAAAAGAAATCAATAAACTTTGAGAAAAGATTTTTTCTTGAAAGTCGAAATGACACAAGCGTTTAAATTTTTGAAGGCTGGACATACTAAATTATTGTGTCATATTTCATAAAAATCAATAGCTTGTATGATGGATAAAACTTCGTTACGCAACGAAACCAGAACGATTGATTAATCAGAAGGAAATAATCTGATGTGATTTTTAGAGATTGTATTGAAAAGTTCATTTATCAGATCGTTTTTTGACAGGATAATTTTTTAACAGGGCAAACTTGCCTGAATTTCCGGTCTCAGGGTTTGGAATATGCGGGCAAAATGACAGGATATTCAATATGAGGGCAAATTGGCCTGAATTGTCGGTCAATATCTAGGAATATTAGGGCGAATATGCCTTATAATAAGTAGTTAGTCATCATACAAATGTACCAAATAATAGAGGAAAAAAATAGAATGAAACATATATACTTTATTTTGAATTGGTTTTTTGGTGTTCTTTTCATGCTAGTGGGGGTTGCTTCTTTAGTTGAATCCCCTTTAGGTGGTATTTGCATGATTGTAATAGCAGTTCTTTTGCTTCCACCAGCAAGAAACTTTGTCTATTCAAAAACAAACCGAACACTTTCTGTAAAGGCTAGAGCCATTTCAGTATTTGTCTTGTTTATAGCATTTGGTGGTTTTGTGGGGCAGTCCCAAGATAAAAAAGCACAAGAGTTAGCAGCACAGCAAGTTCAAGAGAAAAGAGAAAAAGCTGTTCAGATTCGCCAAGAAAAAATTGATTATTTTAATGCCAATAGAGAACAAATTATTTTAGATGTAAAAGTGTCTCTTACTGCTAAGGAATATCAATCGGTATTGTCACAATCTGCTAAGTATCTTGTGACTAATGATAAAGAACTTACTCAAATGTATACCTCTGCAAAAACAGAACTTGTTAAAATAAAGCAAGCTGAACTTGCCGAAAAGAAACGACTTGCTGAGATTGAAAGGCTTAAACAAGCCGATATTAGGAAAGCTGAACTTGCCGAAAAGAAACGACTTGCTGAGATTGAAAAAGCAGAACTTGCCGAAAAGAAACGACTTGCTGAGATTGAACGGGTTAAACAAGCCGAAATTAGGCAAGCTGAACTTGCCGAAAAGAAACGACTTGCTGAGATTGAAAAAGCAGAACTTGCCGAAAAGAAACGACTTGCTGAGATTGAACGGGTTAAACAAGCCGAAATTAGGCAAGCAGAACTTGCCGAAAAGAAACGACTTGCTGAGATTGAACGGGTTAAACAAGTCAAAATTAGGCAAGCAGAACTTGCCGAAAAGAAACGACTTGCTGAGATTGAACGGGTTAAACAAGTCAAAATTAGGCAAGCTGAACTTGCCGAAAAGAAACGACTTGCTGAGATTGAAAAAGCAGAAAAAACAAAAAAAATACTTGCTGAATTGAAGAAAATTCCTGTTGAACAGTATGAAAAAAATAGAGATTTATACCATCAATTAGCAAAGATTAATCCCAGTAACAAAAAATACAGAGAAAAGTTCTTTTTTTATTCAAGAAAACTTAATGAAGCAAATAGAAAATGGTATGAAGGCGGAACACTTGCTGATGAAAAAGCCTTAGCTTGGCAAAAAGCATCGCCCAAAAATAAATTAGCTACATGTGCTGATATACTTACAGTTTTGTGGAAAAGCAAACAGTTTAATGAGTCTATCTACAAAAATATTGATTCTGTAGATGATCTGAAACCTTTGGCTGAGAAACTTGTTATTGAACTTGATAATACTTTTAATAAACAACTTTTTTTAAATCAAGAAGTATCTGAAACAGCATATATGCTAACCATTATAATGAAGTGGTTAAAGAAGTAATTATTTAAAAAAGCCTCAAGTCCATGACAAGCGAGCGTAGGGTGGGTAGAGCGAGAGCGAAACCCACCATTTCTCTGATAATAATTGGGGTCATAGTAAAATTAATTAAACGCTCCGCCCCTCGAAACAAATTTCATGTTGTTACGGGCGGTTGTCGCTTAGAGCACGTAGGTTGGAGTGAGCTTGCGAACTCCAACATTCAAAAAGCCAGGTAGGGTGGGCAACATCTTCTTTTGCCCACCATTTTCTAGCGCAGTGGAGGGCAACCAAAAAAACGTTTTATCGTTCCCAAACTCTGTTTGGAAACAAGAAACCCTCTCCCGTCGAAACTTCTTCTCTGAATCCCCCCTTAAAAGCAAAAGCGTTGTGCCAAAGCATTTAAAAGCGACTACACCGATAACTTATAAGGCTTGTCCTCGCACTGTTGTCAGTCACTAAATCAAGAAACAAAGAGCCATTGGGTTTATGCCTAGTGGCTCTTTTTTTTATGGATATCCCCCTCCCATATAGTCCATTGATTTTTAGCACGTAGGTTGGACTGACGATAGGAAGTCCAACATTTTGGAGTTGTTATCTTTGAATGTTGGAGTTCGCAAGCGAACGAAAACCTACGAGTTACGAGCTGTTTTCTTGATAAAACTCTTGACTTTGGGCCAAATATGTTCAATTGGATTTAATTCAGGCTTCTATGTGGGTAGAAATATGACACCATATCCGGTTGCTTCAATCAATGCAATAGCATCTTCATCATAATGACTCTTAGCATTATCAAGAATAACGACATTATTCGATGTTAAAACGTTCACCACGAAATACTTTAACAAAAAATGCAAACAAAAAAAGGCGTTCATAGTTCCATCATAACAAGGAATGAACAATGCGCCAATGCTGCTAATTCTGGTTCCTCTTGTCAACGAATTGGAACAATGGGCCCGTTGACCCTTGGTTGAACGTGCATAAGGGCGAGTAATGTTTCTCACACAACCCGTTTCATCAATAAAAATCAAGTCTTCTATTTTGAAAGGTGCAATATTGATTTCATAGTAATGACCCCAAATTTATGATGAAGCTATCAAAAGGTTCAGTTAAAACTGAACAGTTTGAACATTCGTCATTCAAGTGGAGCTATTTATGTATTTGAATTGTGTGATTCGCATTTAATTTACCCTTTTTTAAATTTAGCCGATAGTCATGTATAAATGTGTTTGTCTGGGAAATTGTTGATATTTCAATTGGCAAAGACTTTTCTACTACAACTGGTATTGTTAATGGATTGTCATCTTCTTGCCAAGGTAATGAAACTGTAAAGCAACTTCCTTTATTAATTTCGCTTTCAACGTTGATATGACCACCGTGCAATTTTGAAGATTACCTTGATAATGAAGAAACTTTGCGGGCTTTGTTGAAAAAAGATATATAGACGTTCAGAAAAATAACTTCAAAAAACCTTCGAGGTTAAAGTTTTTGCGCGCAAAAACTTTAACCTCGAAGACAGGTTTCTAAAACCTGTCAGGTTTGGTGTGTGAAATTATTTATGTGAAAAACTATAGACAACAAAGTAAAAAAGGACATTTATAAATATATTGTGCCAGCACCTTGAAAGATGTGGGAATTCCCACACCTAAAATAATTCAAGTAAATATAAGGTGGTAAGTGGAATTACCAAAAATAGGGATAAATAACCCAATAAAAAAGCCCTAAAGCTTCATAAGTAGCTCAACAAAAGTCTTTTAACAAAACTACAATTGTTAAGATACTTTTTTTTGTGAACCTACTTAGCTATAGGGCTTTATTAAAATAACGCGATGCTCAACTTTTTAAGTTATTGAATTATAATAAATCATGTTATCAAAATAACGATATCGCCTTGAATCTGACTACGATAAATCAATGGGTTATAGACATTCTTAGATTTCCATTATTATTCATAAGGAAACAAACAGGATTATGAGTCCCTACAAGCGTAGAGATTTTTGTATAATTTCAAAAAATCAAATAGTTAAAAAGTTGAGCATCGCGTTAAAATAATATAAAAACTAAAGATTTAGTATATAACTACACGATTTTTTTGCACTCTTCAATGCAATTCACACAAGCATCTGCACAAGCTTTACAGGCAGTATGTTTTTCTTCATGTTTGCGACATTCCTTTTCACAATCCTTACCCATTTCAATACATACTTGTGCCAAAGCCTTCAAATGCCGTGACTGAGAAGCGGCTAATCCAGAGATTGCATTACACATTGTCTGCATGTCTTGAACAATATCGGCACATTCCGCAAGGGAGGTGTCTCCACTTTTAAAAAGTTCAAAACAGTGAGCCAAACATGCTTGACTTTTTTTGACACAATCAAGAGATGTATCTACAATGCCCTGATTGCTCATCATAGTATGTCCTGCATGTCCTTGATGAACATTATTAGCTCCCCAAACAGTACTTGTTGCACTGGCGAGAGAAATAGCAGCACCTGCACCGATTAAAAGCTTACGTCTATCAAGGGATTCAATGGTTTTAGAAGTTTGTTCTTCAATATGTTTTTCTTTTGTAAACATTTTTTCTCCTTATATGGATTGGTTTACCATTTTTATTTCTTACTTTACTGATGTTACGCAGATGGCTTCCAAACAGGAGCGCAAAATTTATTTTGCCAACTAGAGTGTAACTCCTCGCAAAATAAATTTTGCACTCCTTTATTCACTTTTGGAAGTACAGTGCGTAACATCAGTTACTTTAAAAATGCCAAAACCACAAAAACCAGTTTTAGTTATGTTTAAGGGGTAAGCTTCTTGGAGTGATAAAACATCTATCACCTAAACTAAACCTGACAGGTTTTAGAAACCTGTCGCTTTGCCCTAACTTATGGGTAAATTATTTCACGCACATTCCTAAATAAAAATCAAATCAAAATATTTCTATAGTTTTTCAGGTAAATAATTTCACACTAATATATTTTAACTTATTGAAAAGTTAGGAGTAATTTTTTTGATTTGTGAAACTATTTATCTGAACGTCTATAGCATCCTGCATATCTCGGTTCACTCTTTAATACCTTGAATAAACAACACACAAACATATCAAGTCCACCAAATTTTGGTATACTAGCCTTTATCACGAGAATTGCTATCTTAAAACCATGACTTTAAAATAGAAGGCGTTTTAAAGGAGACATTAAGATGAACAAAACTGAAAACCTACCACAAATCACTTATCCTGAAAATCAGGCACTAGAATCTTCAGAATCACCAAATACAGCACTGCCATTGGTAGAAAATTCTGGAGAATCTACAACAACACTTTCAGAGAAAGAAGATAGCCCATATCAGGAAGGTATTCAACAAAATGCCGCAATACCAGAAAAAAAACTTGCTGAAAAATCCATCTCTCCTGATAATCTGGTTGATTCTCTAAAGAAAGAATGGATAAAAATATCTCTGGAACCCACTATAACACTGGCACAATTGAATGATTTAAAAAAACAGTTACAAGAGTGTCTAGGACACAGAATTCAGTTATCTGGAGAACAAGTTGAACGGATAGATACTGCTGCTTTACAATTGCTACTTGCTTTTATAAATAGCCCTAATGTCACTGTAGGTTGGGTAAAACCTTCACTTGAACTTTATAATACAGCCGGTTTGCTTGGATTATCATCCTCTATGAATTTGTTGATGAGCGATTCGTTGTAATTAATTAAGGAAAGAAGCTCCAATAAAATACGAAAGTTGAAACCGACAGGTTTTAAAAACCTGTCAGGTTTAGCACTAAAATTTTGCAAATTATTAAATCCTCATTCCTACATAACCTGAGTTCGATATAAGTTGATGAATATAACTAATTGTATTTGTTATATAATACACTGATAATTGTGCCCCAATTTTATTTGGGAACACAATGTATCAGAAGCTTTGCTTCGAGTTTTGCCAAGCAAAGCTTGGCAGACAGTGCGTTCCCAAATAAAATTTGGGAACGATATTGAATTAACTCTATTTTTACATCGAACTCAGGTTACCTAAGAAAGATTTTTTAACATTTTTTGAGTCCAAAACCTTAGCTTTGGACTCAGGCTCTTATCTGAAAAAATTTTGATTGTAACGGATTTTGGAGAAGACACAAAAATTACCCCTACCCGTAAGAGGAATCAAACATCATTTAACATGTTGCAACGATTAGTTTTGTTGCTCTCGGCTAAGGCCAAATTTTGTGATAATCAAAAAAAATCCTATAACCATTCCAATTGTAAATTAGGCATCAATCGTTGTAAGTTCTTTAAAGATTTACCCTGCCAAGGAATTTTCTGCGAACCTTGTACCACCATCTGAACTTTCTTTTTCTGACGTACCTTAATAATAAATTTGGAGAGTACGTTGATGCCTGAACTGTTAAGAAATTGAAGTTCTGTCAAGTTAAAGCTAATTAATGCAGGTTCCATATCTACCACTTGAGTAAATAACTGCACGATAGGTGTATATTCTTCCATCCCACTCAATCGCAATGATCCCCTGCAATAGATAGTCGTTGTTTCGGTGTCATAGCTGACATGATAATCTTCAGTTTTAATTTCCATTGTTATCGAACTCCTCATACGATAAATATCCAGTAGCTTAGACGGAGAGTCGTACCATGGTTGTCACAGCAATGACTTTAGGCTCTTCTGTGATTGTTTCAAATTTCCATCCAATCTTGGCCATATAATCATTAATCATTGTCAACAATCCTAATCCTGATCCTGATTCGTTTTCTTCTTCTGCATTGCGTTCTAATTGATTGAGGTACAGTTCCTGTGGATCGGAATGAGTTAATTTGTGGATATAAGCCAAAAAATTTTCCACTTTTTTGGGAAAAACACTATTAGTAACGCAAAACACAATATGATCATCATGCAACTGGAGTTGAATGCTAACAGGATATTGTGAAGATTCATCATTAAATTTCATAGCATTTTCTAGCAACTCATTAGCAATGTAGCCCGCAGCACTTTTGACTTCTGCTTGTTTACTAACAATGCTATTATCAGCATCGTCACTGGTAGGAAAAAATGTTGTCAAATAATCTGCCATGAAATCAGCAGACAATCCATTATTTCTCCATCGTTGCTTAAGAGGGACAGAACTTGGCGAAAATCCAAGTATCAAGTATTCTTCACTACTGATTGGTTCATCACTAAAATCTCCGAATAGTTGAGTCATATTGTAAACCCTCTTGTACAAATTAAGTAAGAATGAAAAATAAAAAATTGCTACAAATGATTAAAGTTGGGGGGCGATTAAAAGTGCGGGGACAATCCAAAATGCTGGATATATAAGAATACCTTTCAAAAACCACCCAACCGCTCATAGGGTTGAATTCCTCTTGATTGGTAGAGGTGGTTTAATGAAATTATTTCATGTTCATTCCTTAAATAGTATGTCTATGTCCTCGCACTTTTAATCACACCTGATAAAAATTTGAGTTTACTTTGTATTTGACTTAACTAGACTTTTGCCAGTGCCAAAAATTGATGTTTAGGAGCTTGTGTCATTTCTGAAATTCTCAATATTTATTTAGGTTTCAGAAATTGGCTTCGCATAACAAAGTTACGTGCGTAACAAAACATCATTTGGTATTAGCAAAGGTATTTGTAACTACTCAGTCTCATTATGAATGTTAATGCTTTTTTATAAGGAGTGACGCTGGAGCGTCACGAAATGTGTTCCAACGCTGGAGCGTTGGAACGAGAGGCTGAGTAGTTACAGGTATTGTTTGTATTAAGTTAATTTTACTTTACATCATCAGTTTTTGCAAAAACAAATTCTTACAAATAAATTTTGCCAAATTGATGTATATAAATAAAATTTAAGGAATAATATTGTCCACACCTAATTCAAAAACACTTATTATATTGTTTACTTTGACTGTGTATATACCTGCTTTAAGACCTTCAATATTAAGGGGGATCACCTCTTCAAATGTGTTTTTTGTCTGATGACACACTTTGCTATTTTGACGAACCGTTGTAATTTTGATTATCAAAGTATTACCGTTTTGCTCTTCGGTGATTTGATTAATTGTTGTGCAATTATCAGGTAAATTGCCTTTAGCGATAACATTAATATGTATAGGGAAAGATTCAAATACTATGATTTCAACATGTTCAATAGGGAGACTAGATGGAACAATAGCATTTTCTGCCTGTGCTAAGAAAATTTGCTGATCCGATGAGCAAGCAACCATCAAAATTAAGATAAATAATGGAGTAAAAATAAATGGAACAGAAGTAAGATGAAACATATTGGCTCTGTTTTTGAGACTATTTTTGATTAATATTTAAGACTTAAAACGTATTGAAAAACTAAATTTTTTCGATATTACTTAGGTTTCAGACAATCCACTTCGTTCCATTTCTGAAATAACCATCAATTGGTAAAAGTAAGGTATTGTTGTTGAGAAACTTAATTTTGCTTTCACTAAATAATATACATTGAATTATAAATATTGGTACTGGGGTCGTTAAATGGGAATGCTTCACACAAGGGCAACCACAAGGGATTGCCTCTACAAACCATCGCGTTATGTAGGGGAAATCCTTTATGGTTACCCTGATTTCACTTACCGATTTTAATCAATCCCACTCAACGATCCACAGTACCTAAATATTTTATCAACGACTTAAGAATTTATAAAAATCGTTTAAAACCGATTCATTTAAAACCGATTCATTTCAAAATTTGGAATACCTTATATTTAAAAACAATCATATTTTTTTATTTGTCAATACGTAATTTCTAATTATTTGGATACTCCCAAGATAAATTTTAAGATTTTAAACTCAGTTTTTATTTAAGAATTGGTATGGCCACGTAAAAAAATCAGATTTTTCATTCTTTACAATATGAAATGTGATATTGACTTAATGTTAATATTAAATTGTAAACATGTACTTGAATTGAGTTTTTAAAATGAAAAATAAAAAACCTACCAATACT
>JAUCGK010000164.1 GCA_030378085.1 Candidatus Parabeggiatoa sp. HSG14 | reverse complement strand
TAATTTTATGAAGTTGATTGGAATTTTAAAGAAAAAAATTTTTAAACTTTGGTTTATGAAGTATTTACTTGCCTTTAATTCCTATATTAAGGAATAAGTATTTGATAATTTTCTAATTGTTGGTGCTAAACCTGACAGGTTTTAAAAACCTGTCAGGTTTCAACTTTCGTATTTTATTGAATCCTCATTCCTAAATAACCATTCTCAACCAACATTATAAATTCACAAAAATATTTTAACTATTTCTATTTTATAGATATGTCATATTTGTTAAAAGATTTTTGTTGAGCTACTTAATTTTAAAATAGTTATTAGATAAAATGAAGAGATTTCAGGAAAAATTAAGGCTTCGAGACAAAAAAAATTGCCTCGAAAATGGATTGTTTCTATGTATTAATTGCTTTTAACCCCCAGTTCAGTTTTTTTGAATGGGGGTTTTTAATTGATTTAATGATGATCACAATTATTGGTAATCTCAAGGGTGGTTCAGGAAAAAGTACAGTAACATTTAATTTGGCACTGTGGTTAGCACAAGTCGGCAAAACAGTAGTGACTTATGATCTTGATCTGCAACGTACCTTAAGCGATGTAGCGCAAGTGCGTCAAGAAGAAAAGTATGAACCACCTCTTGTGGTATATACTCAGTTAAATTTGCCACAGCAACCTCTCAATCAATCGGAAATATTGATAGATGTAGGTACAGGTAATATGACAGAAATGAAGCGAGCCATCTCGTTGGCAGATCGCGTTGTTGTGCCTGTTGTCCCTAGTCAGGCAGATATTTGGTCAACTCAACGATTTTTATACTTTATTGCTAGCGAAGCAAGAGGAAAACCACCAGAAATTTTCATGTTTATAAACCGTGCTGACACACATAGTAATATCCGTGAATCTGATCAAGCTCATCAAGCTTTAAATGTTCTCCCAGGTGTAAAAGTTCTCCAAACACGTTTATACCAGCGTATCGTCTACCGTCGTTCATTCAGTGAGGGACTAGCAGTATTTGAACTAGAGCCTTCAGGTAAAGCCGCGAAAGAATTTAAAGAATTTGCAAAATTTCTTTATTCTTCAAATAATTGATTGTATCAATTGATTTTTACACTTACCATTTTCACATAAAATTTTCACCCTAATTATTTAGTTTTTGCTTAATTTTTTTGTCCAAAGTAAATCTTTATAAATTATTGATTTGACATGACTACTCAAGAATTAAATTGTATGAAATTGATCTATATTTCACCATTTAATTTTAAATTAATAAGTTACAATTAAATCCAATAAAATAAAAATAATTACATCACATTAAAATTATTTTTAAAAATACGAAGATTATTTTGTAAAGGATTCTAAGTTCCATGTCAACAACACAAGTTGATAAATTACGTGCATTAGGATTAGCAGTAATACACACTGAGACTCAAGCCATTTCCGCACTCACAAATCGAATTGATGAAGCGTTTGCAGATGCTTGCGAGTTTATGCTTAAATGCGAGGGGCGTATTGTTGTCATAGGTATGGGCAAATCTGGACACATCGGTGGTAAAATTGCGGCAACATTAGCTAGCACTGGTAGTCCCGCATTTTTTGTACACCCTGGCGAAGCTAGTCATGGTGATTTAGGAATGATTACGGTAAAAGATGTGGTTTTAGCGTTGTCAAATTCTGGAGAAACGGAAGAAATTTTAATAATTTTACCACTTATCAAACGCTTAGGTGTCCCCCTTATTAGCCTAACGGGTAATCAAATTTCGACATTGGCAAAAGCAGCTACAGTTAGTATTGATGTTAGTGTAGAAAAAGAGGCATGTCCTTTGGGGTTAGCCCCTACCTCTAGCACAACAGCTACATTAGTGATGGGAGATGCATTAGCAATTGCATTACTAGAAGCAAAAGGATTTAATGCTAATGATTTTGCCCGTTCTCACCCAGGGGGACGTTTAGGTCGTCGTTTGTTATTATTAACTCGTGATATTATGCGTGTTGGCAACGAAATACCGATTGTACAAGCAACAGCCACTTTACGCGATGCATTGGTAGAAATGACTCGTAAAGGTTTGGGTATGACAGCCATTATTAAGGATGAATTGCATGTTGCGGGTATTTTTACTGATGGTGATTTACGTCGTGTACTTGATAAACAAGTTGATATTCATAGTACAATGATAACAGAGGTGATGACAGTAGATTGTAAAATGGTATCTGCAGATTGTTTAGCAGTTGAAGCTTTAACTATAATGCAAACTCATAAAATCATGGCATTATTGGTGGAGGATGCTCAACATAAGTTAATTGGAGTATTGCACATGCATGATTTACTACGAGCTGGGGTAGTTTAGTTTTTCATTTTCCAAATAAAGAAATTTTGTATTTTTTTTTAAATTCTGTGGAAAAAACCTGACAGGTTTCCAAAACCTGTCAGGTTTGAGCAAGTTTACCCACACTATCTAAAATGAAGCAATATGAGTTACAATTACAGCTTTTATGGATAACGGGCAATTATGGTAGTTGACATTTGATTTCAGTACCAAAAAACTCCGTCAAATGACCGTAAATTAAAGAACAATTAGGTGAAGAATAGTCTGAAGTCAACTGTCAATTACTATAGGTGATAAATTACTTTCAATTAGGTTATCAATTATCTAGTTTTTAAATCATGAGGACTTAAGCATTAACAAACCAAAACTTTTATTTTTACTAGCAATATCATAAAATTATAAATATTTTTGATAAAATTTAAAGATTCATAAAAATTTTTAACTTAATGAAGAATAAATATTTTTATTTGTTAATACGTTAAGTCCTAATTAGTAAATTAATTTAATATCATAATAATTAAGAAAATAACTTGGAAGGATTAATTAAATGAAAACTATATTTGGAAAAGCAAAACAAATTCGTTTAGTGGTGTTTGATGTTGATGGCGTGCTAACGGATGGTAGTCTTTATTTAGGTGAAGATGGACATGAATATAAAGCGTTTTACGCTCCTGATGGTTTAGGTATGAAATTATTACAAGCGACGGGGATAATTATTGGTATTATCTCAGCGAGAACTTCACAAGTTGTCACCCATCGTATGTTGTCATTAGGAATAGAACATGTCTATCAAGGAAAACTTGATAAACTTTCGGCATTTAAGCAATTGTGTGATAAATTACACATAGAACCTCAACAAGTGGCTTATGTAGGAGATGATCTTTTAGATATACCAGTAATGTTACATGTGGGTTTAGCTATTGCAGTGGCAAATGCCCATTTTTTAGTAATTAAAAATGCTCATTGGCAAACACAAGCAGCGGGTGGACGTGGTGCTGCAAGGGAAGTGTGTGAATTAATCATGCAAGCACAAGGGACATTTACTGCACAACTGAGTCATCATGGCATTGCAAATGACTAGTTTGATAATTGGTGATTTGTACCTACACAAAAATTTTTTTTATTCCGAAGGCAAATTTTGTTTTTGAGGCAAAAGTTTTTGCAAAACAACACTTTTGTCTCGAAAGTTATGGATTAACAACTTATTAAAAGTGAAACGATTAAATGTTCAATGGGGCGGTTGGTTTTTTTTAATCAGCTTAGCACTCATAACAACTTGGCTTGTACGTAGTTTGGAAGAAGATTTGTCCAAAGCAACAGAAAGTCACCGCCGTGTGCCTGATTACACAATGAAAAATTTTAACAGTACCCAAATGGACGAACATGGACAATTGAAAAATCAATTGACAGCTAAAACTATGACGCATTACCCATATGCTAATACAGAGTTGACAACACCGTTTATCACTTTTTATAAAAAAAAACAACCAACATGGACAGTACATGCTGAACAAGGTGAAATATCACTTGATGGTAATCAAATATGGTTACTTGGTAAAACGACTTTACAACAGCATACGCAAACATCACGAATTGATCCACAAAAAACAATGATGAAGATTATTTCACAGGATGTGCGGGTGCAACTTGATACTGAATATGCCGAAACAATAAAACCTACCACAATTATTAGTCATGTTGGTAAAACTGACTGCGTTGGGATGCGTGTTTTTATACCCACTGAACAAATAGAATTACTTTCACAAGTGCGAGGGCATTATGTACTTCCATAAACTTACGTTATTTTTTTTAGGTATTTTATTTTTGAGTAATGTTTTTGCTTTAACCACAGATCGTGAACAACCGATTCAAATTGAAGCGGATACAGCAACAATTGATAATGTCAAAGGGATTGCTATTTATGAAGGTAGTGTGATTGTTACTCAAGGAAGTATTCGTATTAACGCAAGTAGAGTAACGATCAATTACAATGAAAAACAAGATATTGAAAAAGTCATCGCAAAAGGTAAGCCAGCTCGTTTTAAACAACGTCTCGATCGAGGTGAAGATATTAAAGCCAAGGCATCACTGATGGAATATAATGCCATTAAAAGTATACTAACTCTCAAGAAAAAGGCTGAATTACGCAAAGAGAAAGGTGGGGAAGATACTTATATTTCAAGTGCCCCACATATTACTTATGATACTCAAGATGGCATTATTCGAGCAGACCAAGGCAACAATAAAAGAGGACGGGTCATAATGACTTTAATACCCGCAAAAACTAAAAAATAAAAATATTTTTTATAAAAACTTACATCTATAAGTTTTTATCATCAGTTAAAACTAAAACTGAAATAAAACGGGGACTTTGTAATTTATAGTTTTTTTTAGGTTATTTTTCAATAAACCATTGATAAAGATAAAAAATCGGTTTATTTGGGCAACTTAAAACTGCTCATCTTATTTTACTAAACGCGCTGTTTTTAGGTAAATAATTTTACGTTTAAATAATTTTACGTTGGTATATTTTAACTCATTGAAAAATTAGCAATAATTTTTTTATTTGTGAAACTATTTATCTGAACATCTACATCGACACAACAATTTTTGTGTCGACATGAAATTTTAAACCCCGAAACTTAAGATATAAAAATTCATATTTTCGATAATTTATAAAGTGACTTTTCATTTTTCATTAAAATTATGAGTACGTTATCTGCACACCATCTCGCAAAACAGTATAAATCTCGCATGGTAGTCAGAGATGTCAGTTTCAATGTGACTAGCGGTGAAGTTGTAGGTCTTTTAGGGCCTAATGGCGCAGGTAAAACGACCAGTTTTTATATGATTGTTGGGTTGATTACATGTGATCAAGGCACTATTTCTTTAGGTGGAACCGATATGACTCGCTACCAAATGCATAAGCGAGCCCAGATGGGATTGGGTTATTTACCACAAGAACCTTCAGTCTTTCGCAAGCTTACTGTTGCTGACAATATTATGGCAATTCTTGAAGTGCAACAGCATTTGACTAAAACACAGCGCAAACAACGCCTTAATTCATTGTTAGAAGAATTACATATACAACACTTAACAAACAATTTAGGTATGAGTTTGTCAGGGGGAGAACGACGACGTGTTGAAATTGCTCGATCATTAGCTTCAGAGCCTCGCTTTATTTTACTTGATGAACCATTTGCTGGGGTCGATCCACTCTCTGTTCTAGATATTCAAAGAATCATTGCACATTTGTGTAGCTTAGATATTGGGATTTTAATTACAGATCATAATGTCCGCGAAACTCTAGATATATGTAACCGCGCTTATATCGTCAACGAAGGAAGTTTGATTGCAGAAGGAACACCAGAAAGTATCTTGCACAATGAACATGTTAGAGAAGTCTATTTAGGTCATGATTTCCGATTATAATGTGAATTAACAGTTCTATCGGTAGGTTAAACTGGATTTTAAAACTTAACGATTATGAAACAAAGTCTCCAACTACGTCTCGGTCAACAGATTACTATGACACCACAACTGCAACAGGCGATTCGTCTATTGCAGTTATCTACTTTTGAGTTACAGGTGGAGATTCAACAAACATTAGAATCTAACATCATGTTGGAAATGGTTGAAGACGATGACTATGAGGCTAATAATGAAAATAATCAGGACTTAGATTTTAGCCGTGAAGATGATTTCAGTGCCAATAACGAAGAATTGAATAATACCTCTTCTGAATTTTCTAACGGTTTAGACGAAGAAACTGGGGAAATCGCACCAAGTAATTTTACCGACATTCCTAATGAACTAGCAGTTGATAGTAACTGGGAAGATATTTATGATAACACCCTCACTCAATATGATTATTCCAATAGTGAGGCAATCAATAAAGATTTTTTAGTCAATCAAGGTCCTGTTCCTGAAACATTACAAGACCATTTGCGGTGGCAACTTGAGTTAACGCATTTTAGTAAACGAGATTACATCATAGCAATAGCTATTATTGATGCCATAGATTTAGATGGCTATTTATGTCTATCACTTGAAGAAATTGCAAAAAGTTTAGGTAGAAATGTTGCAGTTAGAGAAATAAAAGCCGTACTTCGTCGAATCCAACATTTTGATCCTATTGGGGTAGGTGCTCGCAATTTGAGTGAATGCTTGTTGTTACAATTGGCAGAATATTCTGATATTTCTTGGTTGAAAGAAGCCAAAGAACTTGTCCGTAAACATTTGGAATTGTTAGGTACACACGACTATGTACAACTTAGCAAATGCATGAAATTAAGCCGTTTTGAGTTGCAAGAAGTAGTTGAGCTTATTCAATCTCTCAACCCTCGTCCAGGTGCTACCATTTCCTCATCACAAACGACTTATGTAATACCTGATGTATTTGTAAAAAAAGTCAATGGTCTGTGGAAAGTCGAACTCAATTCTGAAATTTCACCAAAACTACGTATTAATTCATATTATGCAAGTTTTGTTTCAAGAAATCGTACTGATAATAGCTTGAAAACGCATTTACAAGAAGCTCGCTGGTTTATAAAAAGTCTGAAAAGTCGTCATGATACTTTACTGAAAGTAGCCAAAAGTATTGTGAACCGTCAAGCAGGTTTTCTTGACTATGGTGACGAAGCCATGAAACCTTTGGTACTACATGATATTGCTAGCGAGTTAGAAATGCATGAGTCGACTATTTCTCGTGTGACCACCCATAAATATCTTCATACGCCTCGTGGTATATTTGAACTTAAATACTTTTTTTCCAGTCATGTAAGTACAAGTAGTGGTGGAGAATGTTCATCCACAGCTATTCGTGCCATGATTAAAAAGTTGATTACGGCTGAAAATACCACAAAACCTCTTAGTGACAGTAAAATTGCAAACTTATTATCTGATCGAGGAATTAAGGTAGCCAGACGTACGGTTGCTAAATATCGTGAGGCAATGGTTATACCACCTTCTAACGAAAGAAAACGCCTTGCATAGAAATAATAAAAAATTTATTGATGAGTCCCCTTCGGAAAGTCAAAAACGACAGTATATTAGAGAATGCTGATATTTCAACTTAATTGAAAATAATAAGTCATATATTAGCAGTTGCTTATATATCCTCGAAATCACTTTCCGGCGGAGACTCATTGATTACTCTGTAAATTTTTCTTGTATTTTTTCAATTAAGTCTTATTAAAACGATTAATTTTAATGGTGTTAGATATTTACCAAAAAATTATTTACCGTCAAGAGTTATTTTTATATTCTTCATTAAAATTAAGGAGCACACAGATGCAACTCAATCTTAGCGGTCATCACATTGAGATTACGTCAGCCTTACGTAACTATGTTACCAACAAGATGGAACGTTTAGAACGTCACTTTGACTCTATGACCAATATACATGTGGTTCTCAGTGTTGAAAAAATGCGTCAAAAAGCAGAAGCGACTTTGCATGTTAGGGGTGCTAACCTATTTGCTAATGCGGAACATGAGGACATGTATGCCGCTATTGATGCCCTAACTGATAAATTGGACAGGCAAATCAAAAAACATAAGGAAAAACTCAAAGATCATCGTCAATCTGAGGGAGGGGTAAAAACTCTAAAAACGACTGAAAACGACTGAACAGGCATTTAAAATGGCGAATAACAAATGGGTAATTTGCCAGAAACCATTATTTTTAAGAACATGCAAATCTCAGACATTCTCACGCCTGAACGAATGCTCTGTCATGTACAGGCAACCAGCAAAAAACGCGCTCTTGAATATTTTAGCAAATTATTGGCTATTGACACCTCATTGACAAGTCACGAAATTTTTGAAAGTTTATTGGGGCGTGAACGATTAGGAAGTACTGGGCTTGGTAAAGGTATTGCGATTCCTCACGCTAGAGTTACTCAATGTAATGTCACCCTTGCCGCTTTTTTACAACTTGAAAAAGGCATTGATTTTGACGCGATTGATAAAAAACCTGTTGATTTACTATTTGCTTTGATGGTACCTGAAAATTCAACTGAAGAACACTTAGAAATTCTTGCCCAATTGGTTAACATGTTTAGTGAAAAAGAATTTCGCGAAAAATTGCGTAATGTCCCAGACTGTCGCGAAAAATTTGACTTGTTAATCCATTGGCAACCGTTGCCTCATTAATTTATTATGACCAGATTCAGTGTTGATGAACTTTTTAAAAATCATGCAGATGGTTTAGCATTAACTTGGCTCGCAGGACAAAAAGGTAATCATCGCACCATTTTGTTGGAAACTGATCAAAAACTTGCCAATGTTGGTTATTTTAATCTCATTCATCCCCACCAAATTCAAATAATAGGTCCCTTTGAACTTGACTACTTGAAAACGCTTACCAAAAAAGTCTATCAAGATTATCTCAAACAACTATTTGAAAACAGCAATTTAGTTTGTGTTATTGTTGTCGATACACCGGTTGTACCTGAATATTTGCTAAATACTGCTGATAACTACCAGATTTCTTTGTTTACTTCCCTTTTATCTGGCGAAAATGTGATTAATTATTTACACACGACTCTAGCTAGATTACTTACGCAACACGTTACTTTACATGGTGTTTTTATGGATGTGTTAGGTATGGGTGTTTTGATTATGGGTGATAGTGGCACTGGTAAAAGTGAATTAGCTTTAGAACTGGTTAGTCGAGGTCATCGTTTAGTGGCTGATGATGCCCCGGAATTTTCAAAAATTGCACCTCAAACACTAGTTGGAGTTTGTCCTTTAGGCACTAACGCTTTTTTGGAAGTACGTGGTTTAGGGATTTTAAATGTACAAGCCTTGTTTGGTGACAGTGCTATTAAAAAAGATAAATACCTACGGTTGATTGTGCAACTAGAACACATGACATCTGAACGTTTACAAGTCATTGACCGTTTACAAGGTGATTATCATATCCGTCGTATTCTTGGGGTCGATATTCCTGAAATTTGTTTACCAGTAGCTCCTGGTCGCAATCTTGCGGTATTACTTGAATGTGCGGTACGCAATCATAGCTTGAAAATGCAAGGTTATAATGCAGCCGATGAATTTTGTGAATTACAACGGCAAGCTATTATGCACAATAGAACTGATGAATAATATAAAGGGGGATAGTTGATTTTGATGTATCTTGTACGTTATTTTGTGCAAGTCATTTTTCCTTCAATTTCCCTAATCCCCCCATGTAATATTCCACTATACCATATACCATCCTAGAGAAAGGGCAACCACAAGGGATTGTCCCTACTGCATCAATTGTTCTTGTAGGGGCATACCGATATGGTTGCTCCCTTGTAGCAGATGGTCTTGGAATTGGAACGATCCTGCACTAGAAGTAGAAAATTTTTCAAATAGAACGTAACTAGATTTTTTAAAACCTTCACTACTACCTTTTGAGGTATTTTTTTGCTTTACTTAGTCAAAAATTTCCTCTAAGGGGAGTTGTATATCCAATACTTCATCAATAATTTCTCCACTATTAAACCGCCGTGCGTTCTCAAGCGAAGAATAAACAATCACCGTCTCAGCCACTGGTATTACCAACCAACAAGATTTCACATTAGCTTCAAAATAAAGCATGAACCTATCCAGTATTTGTTGGATCGTTTCTGTGGGGATAAGTATCTCAATAGCTAATAAAGGCATTTCCGTCATGGTGATGGTATCCGGTAAAGACGGATTGATTGGGCGTTTTGAGTAGAGGCTGACAGCAGGCTTGTAGTTTTTTGCCTCAATTTTAAAAGATAACTCTGAAAAAACGGTAAATTTGTCTAGCTTCAATAAAGCCGCAATCATCTTGGCTTGTGTGTAAGAGCTATGGTAAGAAGGTAATTGGTAAGCAGGTGTCATGGGTAGTCCTTAATTGAAAAATTTACAGTAGGAAAAAGTTTGAATTGCCTTTGTTTAAATTTCCCTTTTTAGCTTTTTAGCCCGTCTTAATTGATATCCAAAAAATGTCCAAAGCAAAAACATTGGATTTCCAAAAAACGTTAAAATTTTTGAAAAATCTTAAAATTTATTAATTTTAACATCTTTATTTTTCATTTTTTATTTGAAATAAACATAGCATCACCATAGCTAAAAAAACGATATTTTTGGCTAACTGCATAGCGGTAAGCGGTTAAAATTTTTTCTTGTCCTGCAAAGGCACAGACAAGCATTAGTAGGGTAGATTCGGGAAGATGAAAATTAGTCAATAATACATCAACACTATGAAAGCGATAACCGGGTGTAATGAATAAGTGCGTTTCACCATCGTAAGGTTTTATAGTACCGGAGGCAGAGGCTGTTTCTAATGCACGTACACAAGTTGTACCCACCGCAATGATTCGTCCACCGCGAGCGCGAGTAGCCTTTATTTGCTCACAAACATGATTTGAAACGTGTAAACGTTCTGCATGCATGGTATGTTGACGAATATCATTTACACGGATAGGTGCAAATGTACCAGCACCAACATGTAATGTGATAAAAGCTGTTTCTATGCCTAAAATATTAATACGTTCAAGCATTGCTTCATCAAAGTGTAAGCCGGCAGTTGGTGCGGCAATAGCTCCTGGTTTTTGGGCGTACACTGTTTGATAACGATTGTTATCCGTAAGTGTATCAGTTCGTCGAATGTATGGTGGCAAAGGAATGTGTCCAACGGATTGTAAAATGTCATATACCGATTGGGAGTCATCAAATTTTAGCTCAAAAAAATTTTCAACACGTCGTAAAACGAGTACTCTAACATTATTTTCAAGATATATTTGTGTATTTAGTTTAGGTGCTTTACTTGCACGTATTTGTGCAAGCACCTGATTATCCTCAAGTATCCGTTCAATAAGAATTTCAATTTTACCCCCAGAAGCTTTATGTCCAAATAATCGTGCTGGTATAACGCGAGTATCGTTGAATACCAATAAATCATTAGGACTTAATAGATTAGGAAGTTCAACAAAATAACGATCTTGAAATTGATTTGTATGGGGTTCTATATATAACAAACGGCTGTCTGTACGTGAGCTTAAGGGATGTTGAGCAATTAAATGCTCTGGTAAATCATAAGAAAAATCAGAACGTTGCATTTTTAGTGTCAGGAATTGAGGTAAAAAGAAGTAAAAAAATGAAAGATAATAATACAAGGATTTTTTGTTGAAATGCTAAATAATAATTAGATTATCATTTTTCGTTGTTCATTAGTATACTTCCAATTGTCTCGAAAATTTCTTATAATAGTTCATCAAATATTTGCCGGGGTGGCGGAACTGGTAGACGCGCTAGACTCAAAATCTAGTGGTGGTAACACCGTGTCGGTTCGAGTCCGACCCTCGGTACTAAATTATTAAAAAATATCTAGTTATAAAATTAAATTCTCAATTCCTTTTCTTTTGCCTTGAAAAGAAATAGTTGTGAATGAGAAATCCTATCGTCTCTTCTTGACTCGGGTTGTAAGTGTAAAAATGTAAAATACCCACAAGAAACTACTGACGTTCTTGCCAGAAATTTGGATGCTGCTCTATTATAATAGTGGCATCTTCCTCACCATTGTTAATGTGGTTTCAAAAACATAACTTAACTTAGCAATGTTGCATTATCTTCATATATACTTTACAAAAAAACCTACCACAATTGTTCCTAAAAAATTATCTAATAATTCTTGAAATATGATATTGTCAAGTTAAAAATCTTAATCCTTTCAATACTTAAACATATTAACTTCCTGATTTAGATTTTAAGATTAATTGATACAGAATTTTTTTCTGTTACTTTGCTTTAAACCACTCTTCATTATGACTTTTGTGTATGAAGTATGGTGTCTCCGCTATAAATCATCCAAAACACAAATTTTATACTAAAATATTTAAACTAAAAATTTTTTAATTCTTCAACAAGTATAGTAGAGGCTAGTTT
>JAUCGK010000163.1 GCA_030378085.1 Candidatus Parabeggiatoa sp. HSG14 | reverse complement strand
TTTAATTTTACTTAAAAAATTGAGATTTTAAAAATCTTAAAATTGTGATTTCAAATATTTTTTTGAAAATTTAGTAACTACTCAGCCTCTTATTTTTAAAAATAACTTTATTTCTAAAGAGTGACGTTGGAGCGTCACGATAGGCATTCCAACGCTAGAGCATTAGAACAAGAGGCTGAGCAGTTACAAAATTTATAGAGTTAATAGAAATGAATCTAAGTCCCCAAATTGGTTTTAGTCACCCCATTAAACGAGCTTGGCTAGATTTTACCGTACAACATCTTTTAGAAGGGCAAACCCCTGCTGAAGTGAGAACGCTATTACGTGACTTTTTAAGTGATCAAGTTGCGGTGGACAGTACTACCCAACATGGGAGCCGACAAAAAGTCATTAGTATTTTATCAAAGATTTGGCTTAATGTACCACAACCTGTTGAATCTTTTAGAAATGAAGGATTAACATTATTTAAACGTCTACCTAAAAATGAATATATTGTACTGCATTGGGGAATGGCGATGGCGGTTTATCCATTTTTTGCAATGGTAGCAGAAAATGTGGGACGTTTATTGCGACTACAAGATTATGTATCTATAGCACAATTGCGAAAACGTGTGCGTGAAAAAATGGGGGAACGGGAGGCGATGTGGACTGCTGCACAGAAATTAATCTATTGTTGGACAGAATGGGAGATATTAGCAAAGTCTGATAAGAAAGGAATATACACAATAACAAAAACGCATACAATTGCAGATAGTCAATTGACATCCTGGTTATTGGAAAGTGCGTTGATTGCCAGTAAAGGACAATCTGCAGTATTGCATACTTTAGCCAGTTATACACCAACTTTATTCCCCTTTAATTTATCCTCTAATTATTTTATGCCTAATGAACGATTAGAGTTGTTTAGTCAAGGAGTCAGCGATGTAAGTGTTACATTTAAGCCATCTTAAGAATTAGGTGACAACTTGTGTTACTTAATAGAGTTTATACCGATTTAACATAACTGGTTGATTTTATTGATATTCCTATTTTAGAAAAGGTAATAAAATCAAGTACTTAAAATATAATCGGTATAATGTCTAATGGGTCAATGCCATTAACTTTAAGGAATAAATGCCATTAACTTTAAGGAATATCTGTGGAGTCCAAACCTTTAGGTTTGGCTGATTCAGATTAAAATCAAAAGCTTCCAAACCTCGAAAGGACTCCAAGGCTTAAGTTAATGGTATTGCACTTAAATGGGTAGCAACTTGCAGTTATTTAAGTTGACCATCTTGAGAGAGCAAAATAGCAATGGGACGAGAGTGGGGAAAATGTGCCAGAATTATCACCACAATCACCATAATAGGAACACATAAAATCATTCCCAAAATCCCCCAGATAGTTCCCCAAAATACTAATGAAAAGAAAATAACCAGTGTGCTAAGATTAAGGGAGCGTCCCATTAACTTTGGTTCAAGGATGTTACCAATGGCAAATTGTACAAAACCTAAAGAACCGGCCACCATAATGAATGGGAATAGTGTATCAAATTGCACTAACGCAATTAACGATGGAAAAAGAGTACCCAAGATGGAGCCGATATTGGGTATATAGTTTGCGAAAAAAATGATGATAGCCCAAAACTCGGCAAAATCAATGCCAATGACTTTCATAATTAACAAGCTAATGCCCGCTGTCAAAAGACTGACCAAAGTTTTTATCCAAATATAAGTTTGAATATCGGCATTGATACGATGAACGACACCAAGTGCTGCCTCCTCACGTTTTCCACCGCCTGTGACAAGAGATAGTTTTTGGCGAAAAGTGTTTTGTTCAATTAACAAAAACACAACGTATAAAAGAATAATACCCGCACTGCTGGCAATACTAGCTAACCCATCAACAAAATAGACTATAATTTGGTTAAAATCCAAATCTTTAATGATGTGCATCAAATTAGGCGTTTCTTCAATACCCAACAAACCAAGTATTTTAGCCATCAATTGTTCCAAATTAGCCTGATACTTTGGAGCAACAGCTGCCACTTCTGCAATATTGCTGCTTGTCAGGTTGATAATAAACCATATTACTCCAATGAACGTTAAAATAGCGGTCGTTAAACCCAGCATGTAAGGAAGAAGCCACTTACCCCGTGTCAAATACCGCGTTAAGCGACGATAGTCTTTCGTCAAAGCATTAATGAGATGCCAGATAACGATGGCAATGACAAGGGGAATAAGCAATGCTTTGCCGATGATGATGATGTAGAATGACAATACTATAATGCCAAGCCATATAAAAATATTTATTGGACTCATTAGTATTCCTTTATTAAATTTTATCCTCATAAAAGGAAGAGGAATTATTGGTGGTTATTTAGAATTAAACTAAAAAAAATAACATATCACACAGCTTTAAATCCAGTGGCACTTAACTTAAAGTATTTTTTGGAGTACATAATTCTTAAAGTAAATATCTTTTCGGATAAAAACCTGACAGGTTTAGACTTTTTTGGAATCATATTTTTTCCAAAAACTTTAGATATAATATTAAAAAATAAAAAATTCATTAACAATTCACAATTCTGTGATGTATTTAACGGAGAAATTTTATGCACCCTATGCTTTATACTGCAATACAGGCAGCACGACGTGCTGGTGTGATAATTATTCGTTCAATCGAAAAACGCCATGACTTACTTATAGAAAGCAAATCGAAAAACGATTTTGTGAGTGAAGTAGATAGACAAGCAGAAGATGCCATCATTAATATTCTGCGTAAAGCTTATCCAAACCACGCTATTCTCGCCGAAGAAAGTGGTATGCAACGAGGTGATGATTATGAATGGATAATAGATCCCCTAGATGGTACAACCAATTTTTTACATGGAAATCCACAATTTGCCGTATCTATTGCGTTAAAATATCAAGATCGTTTAGATCAAGCGGTGATTTATGATCCTTTACGTGACGAATTATACACTACATCACGCGGGAGAGGCGCGTTTTTAAATGAACGCCGTATACGTATTAACAGATCGATATCCTTGGAAGGTGCATTGTTAGGTACAGGTTTTCCTTTTAAGCAAAAACATCATAAAGATATTTATTTGAATACTTTCAACGCGTTATTTTCCCAGGTTGCAGATATACGTCGTGCGGGTTCGGCAGCTTTAGATTTAGCGTATCTTGCAGCAGGGCGTTTGGATGGTTTTTGGGAATTAGGTTTAAAAGAATGGGATATAGCGGCGGGATCATTGTTAATTCAAGAAGCTGGCGGATTAATCGGCGATTTTAGCGGCGGAAATAATTACTTTGAGACTGGTAATATTGTAGCGGGCAGCCCGAAAGTTTTTAAGGGCATATTGCAAACGATTCAACCGCTTTTATCTGCTGAGTTGAAGAAATAAAGCCAATGCGATAAGTACATCACGGGAAACGATAACGTCACGAGCAATCATTTGACATGAGGTATTTTTATGAAATCTTTTTCTAAATGGACTATTGAAGAAGTCGAAGAAGCCTTTCATCTTGTTTCTTTTTTAGAAATGGAAAAAATGACTGAGTGGATAACACACTATTCAAGCTTTTCCCATGAAGAAGAGATTTTACTTAACACCTTGCAAAAAAAATTACAACACCATGTTTATGACTGGAATGAGCAAGAATTAATTGTTTATTTCATTGCACCGCTATTAAATCTTGTTGACTTTGAACATCACAATTATCAGGCTTTTTTGGAAAGAGAAATTTCTGTGATTTATGGGGATGAAATGTTATCTGGTGTGGTTGATTTTGTGGTTGCTCAAGGTAAGCGTTCTCCTAAACATCCTTTTTTCTTTATCCATGAATATAAAAAAGAATACGATTCTTCAAATGATCCACTAGGGCAATTAATGATTGCTATGGTTGCTGCCCAAAAATTAAACAACGACAATAATCCTATTTATGGTGCTTATGTGATGGGGCGTTATTGGCATTTTGTTATTCTTAATGGATTAGAATATTCAATTAATCAAGGTTTTAACGCTTGTAAGGACGAAATCAAGGATATTTTAGGGATATTGAAAAATACTAAAGCTATCATTGAAGACTTGATACAGGGTAATACAAATATTAAATAACAGATAATTCCAATTACCAATACAAACCGTATCTGTAGGCCGTGTGTCTCTACAATTATTAATTATAAAACAAAAAAACAAATATGGAAAAAACTTATAATCCTCATACGATTGAACAACACTGGTATAAAACTTGGGAAGAAAAAGGTTATTTTGCACCTACAGGGACAGGCACACCGTATTGTATTATGATTCCCCCACCTAATGTCACAGGTACATTACACATGGGGCATGCTTTTCAAAATACACTTATGGACATTTTGATCCGTTATCACCGCATGAATGGTCATAACACCCTATGGCAGGCAGGGACAGATCATGCTGGGATTGCAACGCAAATGGTAGTTGAACGGCAATTGGGACTTGATGGCAAAACACGCCATGATTTAGGGCGAGAGGCTTTTGTTGATAAAGTGTGGGAATGGAAAGCCAAGTCAGGCGGACATATTACCCGACAGTTACGGCGAATGGGCGCATCACTGGATTGGGAAAATGAACGTTTTACAATGGATGAAGGGCTTTCTAAGGCTGTGCGCGAAGTGTTCGTGCGTTTATATGATGAGGGCTTGATTTATCGGGGAAAACGTTTGGTGAATTGGGATCCCGTTTTACGCACGGCTGTTGCTGATTTAGAAGTGCAATCTGAAGAAGAAAATGGTTTTATGTGGCATTTACGTTATCCGTTTGAGGAAGGGAACGGTAGTGTTATTGTTGCCACGACGCGCCCTGAAACCATGCTTGGTGATACGGCCATTGCCGTAAATCCTAAAGATGAGCGTTATCAAGAACTTATCGGTAAATCAGTCAAATTACCATTAACAGAGCGTACCATTCCGGTGATTGCTGATGAATATGTTGATCCAGAATTTGGCTCAGGTTGTGTAAAAATTACCCCAGCTCATGATTTTAATGACTATGAAGTGGGACAACGCCACAATTTGCCTATCATTAACATTTTGACTGTTGATGCTAAACTTAATGAAAATGCGCCCAAAGCTTATCAAGGTATGGATCGCTTTGCAGCCCGTAAACAAATAGTAGCGGATTTAGAAAAAGCAGGATTATTGGTAGAAATTAAACCCCATAAATTAATGGTGCCACGCGGTGATCGGAGTCACGCGATTATTGAGCCATTTTTAACAGATCAATGGTTTGTAAAAGTGGAACCATTGGCAGAAGAAGCCATTAAAGTAGTTGAAGACGGGCGGGTTAAATTTATTCCTGATAATTGGAAAAAAACCTATTTTGAATGGATGCGTAATATCCAAGATTGGTGTATTAGTCGCCAACTCTGGTGGGGACATCCTATTCCTGCTTGGTATGATGATAATGGAAAAGTTTATGTGGGTTATTCTGAAAACAATGTGCGTCAGAAATATAACATCCCTGAAACGGTTAAATTAAAACAGGACCCAGATGTACTTGATACTTGGTTTTCCTCAGCATTGTGGCCTTTTTCAACATTAGGATGGCCTGAAAATACTGAACGTCTTAAAACTTTTTATCCCACAAACGTACTCGTTACAGGTTTTGATATCATCTTCTTTTGGGTGGCTCGAATGATTATGATGGGCCTCAAATTTATGGGAGATGTGCCGTTTCGTGAAGTGTATATAAATAGTTTAATCAGAGATACCGACGGTCAAAAAATGTCGAAATCCAAAGGCAATGTCTTGGATCCACTCGACTTAATTGATGGTATAGAATTAGAGCCTTTAGTTACTAAACAGACGAATGGGTTGATGCAACCCGAAAAAGCACCTAAAATTGAAAAAGCCACCCGTACCCAATATCCTGAAGGCATTTCTTCCTATGGTACTGATGCGTTACGTTTTACTTTTACCGCTTTAGCATCAACGGGGCGTGATATTCGTTTTGATTTAGGACGAATAGAGGGATATCGCAATTTTTGTAATAAATTATGGAATGCAACGCGCTATGTTTTGATGAATACTGAGGGTAAAATCCCCATGTCTTTATCCAAGGGAGAGGAGGATTTTGAATTATCTTTAGCGGATCGATGGATTATTTCTCTTTTACAACAACTTGAAGAACAAGTCCATCAGTATCTCAAAATATATCGCTTTGATTTATTTGCAAATGCAATTTACGACTTCACTTGGAATGAATATTGCGATTGGTATTTGGAACTTTCTAAACCTGTTTTGCAATCTGCAAATTTTAGTGAGGCAGCGCAACAGGGAACGCGGCGTACCTTAGTGCAAGTGCTTGAGGCGTTGTTATGTTTATTACATCCTATTATGCCATTTATTACAGAAGAATTATGGCAACAGGTGATACCCTTAGTAAAGTCTCCCTTAGTTATGAATGGATCGACAAAGGGAGGAATGGAAAGTAATAATACAATTATGCATCGACCCTATCCACAGCCACAACCTGATAAAATAGATACTCAAGCGTTGCAAGAAATTGAGTGGATTAAACAATTTATTTTGGGAGTGCGGCGGATTCGGGCAGAGATGGATATTGCACCAGGTAAACCCTTGCAAGTTTTATTGCAAAATGGCAACGCTGATGATCAACAAAAATGGCAAAACCACTACGATATTCTTGTTCATCTTGCCCGCTTAGATAATATAAAATGGTTGGCAGCTCATACTAACGCACCAGAATCTGCAATGGCTTTAGTGGGTGATATGCAAATTTTAATTCCGTTAGCAGGATTAATTGACAAGGAGGCAGAAATTAAACGGCTCAATAAAGAAATGGATAAACTCAAAAAAGAATTAGCAAAATGCACCGCTAAATTGGATAATCCAAAATTTATCGCTCGTGCACCTGCTGAGATTGTGGAAAAAGAACGACAACGGGTTGCTGAGATGAGTGCATCTTTACAACAATTGGATGTACAAGCCGCACGGATTCGTGCTATCTAAAAAATGATATTCCCCTTAGGAATAAGAATTAAATAAAATGCGAAAGTTAAAACCTGACAGTTTTTTAAACCTGTCAGGTTTGACACCAAAAATTTGCAACTTATTAAATCCTCATTCCTTAGGATGACAAAGAAAAATTATTTAAGGGGAATAATTGAAAACTAAAAATTAAAAATTGATTTATGACAACTCAAGAAAAACGACTTTTACGCATAGCATTGATAATATTCGTTGGCTACATGTTACCGTTTCAACTAATACCAATCACCTATAATTTCTATAGCGATTATCGGCAATCCATTGAAAAATTGCAAAATAATATTAACCGTCTTGAAAAGCTTAGAAAAGAGGCAGAATATTGGGAAAAGCGAAATCAACAGGCAAAACAGGAACGCGATAAAATTTATGCAGGGCTTTTATCAGGTAAAAATAAACAATTAATAAGTGCTGATATGCTAGGCTTAGTGAATCGAATTGCCCAAAAAGCAGGTATTACCCTGAAAAGACAGGATACTACTGATACTTCTAACCTTATTGGAGAATGGGTATTAGTGATTCAAAGCATACATTTTGAAGCGGATTCCAAAACACTGATGAGATTTTTAAAATTGGTGAACGACTCATCCACTCGGTTGGTAATAGGTAGTCTAAATTTAAGCACTCGCCGGAAAAAATTATCAGGTTCAATTAAAATAACGGCTTTTGGTCGTATATCCCTTGCAGAAAATGCAGAAAATAAAGAATGAAATAATGTGTCATAATGAATGATTTTTAAGTAAGGTTTAAAAATCTGATTTTTTTGATATTAAAAAATATTTAAAAAAACAATAAGTTAATATTTAAGCAAAAAATATTCCAATTATGATTGAGTCATAGACTTTGAGGAAACAATCTTCATTAGGCATTATCGGAAATAAGCTAAATGTAAAGTGGGTAAAGCTTTGCTATATCCACCATTTGTTATGAAATTTGAACCAAAAAAATTATGAACACTCTCAACTTACCTTTATTTACTCAACTACTATCTAAAAAAGGCATTGCTCCCGTTGAGACATTTCCAAATGATCCTTGTTTAATGTTTTCAACACTCCCTGAAATTGAAGATCGGGCTAAAATTCGCTTCATGCTAGGGGCAGTTCGTTTTGAACGAGGAGAACAAGATCATATTGCTCGCTTAATAAAACATTGGCGTGCTAAACTTTCGCCAGAATTAGATGGCACAGGCGAAGAGGGGGCTGATCAATTAGACAATGAATATCTCCAAGATATAGCCTCTGATGCACCTGTGATTCGTATGGTAAATCACTTGATGGAACGCGCCCTTGATTTAAGTGCCAGTGATATTCATTTTGAACCAGAAGAAAAATATTTGAAAGTACGTTGTCGGGTTGATGGAGTGATGGTTAATATTGAACATTTACCAGCCTCAGTACAACCCGCTGTCTCTTCTCGTGTCAAATTAATGGCACGTTTAGATATTGGCGAAAAGCGTTTACCACAAGATGGGCGCATTCAATATCAAATGGGAGGGCGTGCTTTAGATATGCGTGTTTCCACTTTGCCCGGGGTGCATGGTGAATCCATCGTATTGCGTATTTTAGATCGGAGTGATATCAGTGTGGAATTGGAAACCTTGGGTATGCCCGCTGATATTCTCAAACCCTACGCAAAAATCATTCAACAACCACATGGCATTGTTTTAGTCACAGGCCCTACTGGTAGTGGTAAAACCACAACGCTATATGCCACCTTAGAGAAAATTAACACTGGCCAACAAAAAACTATCACCGTTGAAGATCCTGTCGAATATCAGTTGGAAGGCATTACCCAAATTCATGTGAATGCTAAAATCGGTTTAGATTTTGCGGCGGGATTACGTTCTATTGTGCGACAGGATCCTGATATTATTATGATTGGTGAAATTCGTGACCGCGAAACGGCTGAAATTGCTATCGAATCCGCTTTAACGGGTCACTTAGTGTTTTCTACTTTACACACCAATGATGCTGCTGGTGCCATTACTCGACTACAAGATATGGGCATCGACACTTATCTGATTAGTTCTAGCGTTATTGCTGTGATGGCACAACGTTTAGTCCGTAAAATCTGCGATTCGTGTGCCACTCAAGATCCACTTTCTGAAGAAGAAGCTGACTTGTTAGGTATTGATTTTCAACCCTATGCTGAAATCAGGCGTGGTACTGGTTGTGACAGTTGTGCCAACACAGGGTATCGAGGACGTGTTGGTTTATATGAGTTACTCCATATTTCTGATGATATTCGTCATGTTATCGGTGGTGGTGGTGATGCTAACAAAATTCGTAATCAAGCCGTAAAAGAAGGTATGCGAACTTTGCGGGCGGATGCACTACAAAAACTTATTGCAGGTACGACAACACCAGAAGAAATTGTCCGCGTAACGAGGGCGGTTTAGATGGATTAGTTTCTGATGTTAGGAATGTGCATGAAATAAAATTGGCAATTAAACCTGACAGGTTTTTAAAACCTGTCAGGTTTGAGTCAAGATTTGGGTAAATTATTTACGTTCCTTATCAGATTTTTTATAATAGTGTACCGGACTTTACAGGATTTTTTGCAACAAGAGATTTTTTATTTTAATGGAGAAAATAATAATGGAAGCTTATGAAAGAATTAGATATATTGATAAAACAGCAATCAGTCCATCATTTTTAGATCAAAAAATAGAACAAGACGAAGCAGTTATTCTTGCTAATGCTTTGCAAATTGGACTAAACCAACTTTATCAAAAAACAGCAGAACAAAATTTTATGGAAGGTGCTTTGCTTCGTGATAAAGCCTTAATGCTCCTTGGCAAAGAAAAGGTAGCAAGACTTGAATATCTTCGGCAAGCTTTTCCACCAGATATTAAAAAGGTAGAAAGTTACCAACACGGTGAAATTGTTCCCTTTATTGAAGACATTCATCACGAATTTAAGGCAGTAGAGAAAAACCAAAACCCGGTTGAAAATATTTTGGAACTTCGTATAGAAAGAGTTATTAATGCTTTCCTTAATACCGAAGGCGGAGTCATTTACTTTGGCATTACCAAAGGTGGACAGGTGCAAGGTGTTCAACTGAATCAACAACAGCAAGACTTGCTGAAAAAAGAAATGGATCAACTGATTGACCAATTCGATCCATTTGTTGAAAAGGATTTGTACAATATCCATTTTGTGCCAATTAAAGGACAAAATTCTGGACGAAAAGTGTATGTTGTTGAAATTCACGTTGCTAGAGGGCCGAAAAGCCAAAAACTGCATCGTTATAAATCGGGAGAAAAGCAAGCCTATTTGCGCGAAGATGAACACATCACCTGTGAACTCTTTGAATTTCTTGATACAATTGAAGTTGAAAAAGACGACATGTTACCTATCATTCTCGAGGAAATTTACAAAGCACGAGGAAGGCCAGAAGATGGAAAAATGGATTACGTACTTGCTTGATACAGACACACTTACCCCTTTGTTCTACAAAAATCCCAAGGTTGCAAAGCACTTTAAAAAAGCCATTGATGCTGGGAATAAGGTAGAGACAACAATTATTTCTAGGATTGAAATGTTACGTGGACGCTGTGATTTCCTGCTCAAAGCAAGTACAGGACATGATGTTGTCAAATCACAACAATGGTTAAAACAGACAGAAATATTTTTATCTCAATGGCTTATTATACCATTCGATGATGCCGCAGCTACACAATTTTATATTTTGCGAGAAAACAAAAAATTGCGAAAGGTGGGCCATGCAGATTTACTGATTGCTAGTATCGTGCTTGCTAATCAAGCTGTTTTAGTGAGTCGTAACTTGCGTCATTTTAAACAAGTACCTAATTTAAAAGTCGTTAATTGGGTGGATTGAATGTTATCCCATCGGAGAAATATCAAAATGCTGACTTTTAAAGAATGTACCCTACTAAAATTAGAAAAAACATTTAATTTACAACAAGTAAGAACACATAAAATTTTACAAGAATGGCTATCAGGAACAACCGATATTTCTGAAAAAGAACGTATTAATTTATTAGATTTAAAAGAATTACTCATTGATAACGTAGATGATTGGAATGAACAAGAATTGTCATTACATTTTATTGGCCCTCTCTTTACGTTTGTCAATTTTAGTACGAAACACTTCAATGCTTTTGCAGAACGAAAACTCAGCAGTATTGTTGAAGGTGTGGAAATGTTAGGAAAACCAGATGGTATGATTGCCAGTGGCAGACGTGAACCAGAAATCCCTTATTTTTGTTTTCAAGAATATAAAAAAGAAAAAGACGCAGAAGGCGATCCCGCCGCACAAGCTTTAGCCGCTATGTTAGTTGCTCAAACTTTAAATAAAGGAAAACGTCCTGTTTATGGCTGTTATGTACGTGGAAGAAATTGGTTTTTTATGGTACTACAAGGAAAAACATTTTGCATCAGTCAAAATTATTCCTCAACAAAAGATGAAATTTTCGATATTTTTAAGATTTTGAAAGTTTTAAAACAAAAAATAATTGAAATGGTTGAAAGCCAAAGCTGATGCTTTGAACTCCAAAAAATGACAGAGTATAAAACAATGGCATTCAGTAATTTTAAAAACGTTAAACAAGTTATAAAGCAATATCCCCTTAAAATCAGGCAGAAAAGATTTTTACCTAATGTATTAGTTGAACTGCCAGAATGGTTTATGGAAAACATTGATTTTTCATTGGATACTCAAGCCGTTGGTGAAAATGAATTTTTCTTTAGAGAGAGTTTTATTTTTCCGTTTTTACAACAAACTTGGAAGCGTCATCGTCAAGGGTTAAAACTTTGGTCTCATCAGATGCTTGCTTATGATGATAAGTTACAGGGTGAACCTGATTATTTTGTTTCTTCTTGGCGTGATGAAGTCATTGAAAAATTAGTTAATATTCCACTTTTGGCTGTTGTTGAAGCTAAAAAACAGGATTTTGAAGAAGGCTGGGGGCAATGTCTTGCTGAAATGATTGCCTGCCAAAAAATTAATCAAGATGATAATTTAACAGTATACGGCATTGTTTCAACTGGATTGGTTTGGGAATTTGGTAAACTTGAGACAAATATTTTTACAAAGCATCCTCTTTCTTATTCAATTTCTGAACCTCAAAAAGTTTTTGGCAATTTGGATTTTATTTTTGCAGAATGTGAGAAACAAGTTGAGAATCATTAAAAAACGACTATAGATGTTTATAAAAATA
>JAUCGK010000162.1 GCA_030378085.1 Candidatus Parabeggiatoa sp. HSG14 | reverse complement strand
AGGATTAAAGTGTGATGATTTTCGATATAACTACAAGGATTACTTATAATAAAGGATTAAAGTGTGATGATTTTCGATATAACTACAAGGATTACTTATAATAAAGGATTAAAGTGTGATGATTTTCAATTTATCCAAAATAAATTTTGGACTCCAGCAGACTGTTGGTTTTTTTTATCCTAAAATTTATTTTGGAAACCAAAAATTAGCACTCCCTGCACTTTGTAATCATACCCCAGCTCATCTTTTATTATAAATAACCTTTATCTTGTTATTGTTTTTTAGGGGATGGGAAAATAGAATAGAAATGTGTCCTAGAAAAATGTAATATGATTTGCAAAAATCTTGTTAAAATCAATTTGCCGATATTTTGAAAACTGTGGCAATTTTTAATAGAAATTTTTAAAATCAAAGAGGTGATTTTTGAAAACTTATTTTTTAAAAATGTTGGTAGGATTATGTTTATTACTTATTAGTTTAAGTATAAGCATGACGGGTTGTGGTAGAAAAAGTGACTTGGTACGTCCATTGCCTCCTGAAAAACAACAAACATCTCAAGAAAAATCTCAGGAAATTTCACCAAAAGAATTAGAAAAGGAGTCTAAACTTTAGTTTGGCAATAGCCCAAGATAAATCTTGGACTCTTCAATAAAAAACGGAGTCTAAACTTTAGTTTGGCAATAGCCCAAGATAAATCTTGGACTCCTCAATAAAAAACAATATAAAAAATTATGGATTATTTTAATTATAAAAATGGCACATTGTATGCCGAGGATGTAGATTTAACTCAAATCGCTAAGAAATATGGTACACCCTGTTATGTGTATTCTCGCGCTACGCTTGAGCAGCATTGGCGTGCATTTGAACAGGCTTTTAAAAATCATCGTCATCTCATCAGTTACGCAGTGAAAGCCAATTCTAATCTCGCTGTATTAAATGTGTTAGCTCGCTTAGGTTCAGGATTTGATATTGTATCGGGGGGCGAGTTAGAGCGAGTATTACGGGCGGGAGGTGAGCCTAATAAAGTTGTTTTTTCTGGCGTGGGCAAAACGGTGACAGAAATGCGTCGCGCTTTAGAAGTGGGTATCCGGTGTTTTAATGTGGAATCAAAATCCGAGTTGCTACGTCTTAATCAAATTGCAGGTGAAATGGGACAATGTGCCCCTGTGTCTTTGCGTGTTAATCCTGATGTTGATGCCAAAACACATCCGTATATTTCTACAGGCTTAAAAGAAAATAAATTTGGGATTGAGGTTGATATTGCTACCGATGTCTATATTAATGCGGCAACATTGCCACATCTAAAAATTGTTGGCATAGATTGTCATATTGGCTCGCAACTGACAGAAATAAAACCTTTTGTCGATGCGCTAACACGTGTTATCGTTTTAATTGAAAATTTGCGTGATAAAGGCATCCATTTACAACATATTGATGTTGGTGGCGGTTTAGGAGTGCGTTACAATAATGAAACCCCTCCTAATCCTACGGAATATGTACAAGCACTTAATCAAGTATTAGGTAATACACCTTATGAAATCATTTTAGAGCCGGGGCGTGCCATTGCCGCTAACGCTGGGATTTTACTCACAAAAGTTGAATATCTTAAAAGTACCACTAATAAACACTTTGCCATCGTGGATGCGGCTATGAATGATTTACTCCGTCCATCATTATATAGTGCATGGCAAGAAATTTTACCCGTGCAACCACAACAAGATGTGGCTAAACAAAATTATGATATTGTTGGGCCAATTTGTGAAACGGGAGATTTTATTGGTAAAAACAGGGAGTTGGCTTTATGCGAAGGCGATTTATTGGCAGTACGTACTAGTGGTGCTTATGGATTTACGATGAGTTCTAATTATAATAGTCGGTTAAGAGTTGCTGAATTGATGGTTGATAAAGAACGGGTAGCAGTCGTGCGGCGACGTGAGACAATAGATGATTTGTTGGCTTTGGAGAAAATATTTGAGTAGATTAGCTAAATTTGTTAAGTTTTTATGGTTCATGCTAAACCTGCCAGGTTTTTAAATCTAGTAGGTTTTTATCCGAGACAAAATTTTTCTGGAGGAGCAGAATAAAATGGCTGATTGGAGTTATGAAGGAAAAACAGGCCCCGCTTATTGGGATTGTTTATCTGAAGAATTTGCATTGTGTAGCAGTGGTAAATACCAATCCCCAATTAATATTACGGAAACGACTAAGACAGATTTACCTTTACTAGAATTTGGTTATCGCCCCATTCCATTGACAATTAAAAATAATAGATATACCTTCCAAGTCATTGCGGAAACGGCTGGCGCACTGAAAATCGGTGATGAGGATTATCAATTATTGCAATTTCATGCCCATACACCTAGTGAAGAAGGCGTAGATGGCAAGCGGCTTGATATGGTAATACATTTGGTACATCAAAATATTCATGGAAAATTAGCGGTTGTTGCTGTCTTACTAGAAAAGGGTGAGATTGCTAATCCGCTGATTGAAACCCTGTGGAAAATGATGCCCAAAACACCAGGTGAACCGCAACAACATGATGTACAAATTGATATTAGCCAGTTATTACCGGAGGATAGAAATTATTTTACTTATGAGGGTTCATTAACCACACCACCTTGCAGCGAAGGTGTGAAATGGATAATACTGAAACAATCGATATCTATTTCAGCCGAGCAGTTGACACAATATCACGCGATATACTCTGACAATGCTCGTCCATTCCAACCTTTGAATGAACGTAAGGTTTTTTCTTCTAATTAATCGGAAAAAAGATTAATGGTTTATAAAAAACTAGCCATAGCTACATTAGCCGTTCTTGGCTTGCAAATGAATAGCTATGCAACAGAAAAAAGTCACAACAGTGACAAAGCAGATGCTAAAACTGAATCTCATCATGCTATTTGGACTTATGAAGGAAAAACAGGACCGGCACATTGGGGTAGTTTATCTGAAAAATACGCATTGTGTTCAACGGGTAAACAACAATCACCAATAGATATTTCTAAAAGCACCAAAACAGATTTGCCGCAACTAGAATTCAATTACAACCCATTTCCGTTAGTCATTGCAAATAACGGACATACCATTGGGGTAGTGACTGATAAAGGAGGTTTGTTGAAGATAGGTGAAGAAAGCTACAAATTGTGGCAATTTCATACACATGCCCCTAGTGAAGGTACTATAAACGGTAAACATGCTGATATGGTTATCCATTTTGTGCATGTTAATGCTCAAAATAAAGACCAACTTAAATTTGCAGTGGTTGGTGTGTATTTGGAAAAAGGCAAAACGGCCAATCCTTTGATTGAGACACTGTGGAAAGTAATGCCTAAAACAGCAAGCGAAGAACCTCAAAAGCATGATATCCAAATAGATGCCAAGCAATTATTACCCCAAGACAAGAACTATTATACTTTCACAGGTTCTTTAACGACACCGCCTTGTTGGGAAGGGATAAAATGGATGATACTTAAACAACCTGTATCCATTTCTGCTGAACAATTAGCACAATACCATGCGTTGTATCCCCACAATGCTCGTCCATTGCAACCTTTGAATGGTCGTGAAGTGCTTTCTTCTAACTAGTAGAAACACAGGGGTAACTTATAGAGATGCACGGCTGTGTTTTTCTGATACAAATGGCTGAGACACTGTGTGTCTCTACATATTTTGACGTATTTATTTCTATACACTAACTTGACTAACTAACGGAGAAATTGATGAGATATTTCAGTGGATTAATCTTTTTGGCCATTATGGCTTATTTGGGGTGGCCTTATGTCCATATTTACCACTTGAATAATGCCGTAAAAAGCAATGATAAAACGGCGATTGAGAAACTGGTAGATTTTGAAGAAGTTAATAAGATTCACAAAGAGACGCTCGAATGGAAAGTTAAAAACTCAGTAGGTTCTAAAGGTAACAGTTTATTACCTGAATCAATACGTGAAAGTGCTGAAGCAATCACCGGTGCTGTAGGAAATTTAGCAGCGAAAACGGTGGTTATTGATGCCAATGAAATTGTTGAACGTTTACGGCATTTTGAAGGTTCTCTTTGGGAGCAATTGACATTTGCTTTTTTTGAATCACCCACCCGCTTCACAGTGAGACTAGGTAAATTAGGTCGTAATCCTATTCATGTCCAAATGACAATGCAAGATTGGTCTTGGCGTGTTACAGCTATTTATGATTAAAGCCTTTTATAAAAGTCCCAATTCTTAAAAGAAATGACTTAAGTCCGTGTTCTACCCGATATTAAACCTGCCAGGTTTTTAAAACCTGGCAGGTATTAACTGAAAAGGACATTCAAGTTTTGGAAGTTATTAAATTCCTTAGGGCTTGAGCTACTCCTCAAAATCCTGAATATTTTTTAACCACTGCACTCCCCAACAACCTTTCCTATTTCCAACTCTCCATTCCCAATTCACTTATATGATGTCGTCTAATGATAGTCTCGAACGATTACGTCAACGCCTCGCTGAATTTGCAACAGCACGCGATTGGGCGCAATTTCATTCGCCTAAAAATCTTGCAATGGCTTTAATTGGAGAAACCGCTGAAGTTATTGAGCATTTTCAATGGTTGACTGAAGAACAAAGTTATCATTTATCTCCTGACAAAAAACAAGCCGTTAGTCACGAATTAGCGGATGTATTGATTTATCTTATTCGTATGGCGGATAGATTAGATATTGATTTGATTACATCTGCCCAAGCTAAAATCAAAATCAATGAAAACCGTTATCCCATTGAACAAGTCAAAGGCGATGCACGTCGTGCTGAAGAATACTAATTATTGGAGTCCAAAATTTATTTTGGACCTCTCGTTCCAACGCTCCAGCGTTGGAATGTATTCTGTGACGCTCCAGCGTCACTCCTTATAAAAAACCAAACGACAGATACTATGAAAATTTTCAAACCACATTTTTTCTTAATACGCATTTCTCCCCTATTAAGCTTACTTACCATCGGTGTTGGACATGCAGCCCCTACTGATATAATACCACTTTATGTACAACATTGTGCCAGTTGTCATGGTGAAGATCGGCTAGGCGGTACAGGGCCCGCTTTATTACCAGAGAATTTGAGTCGCTTACGGCGCAAATTGGCAAATGCTGTCATTAAACAAGAACGGCCCGCCACTCAAATGCCAGGGTTTGGAGACAAACTCACCGATAAACAAATTCAAGTATTGGTGGATTATATCTATACGCCTTTACCAGAAATTCCAACGATGGGTATGGCAGAAATTAAGGCAACTCATATTATTCATCATCCTCATGGTAGTTTGCCAAATACGCCAATATATGATGCGGATCCACTCAATTTATTTTTGGTTGTCGAATTAGGCGATCATCATGCAACGGTATTGGATGGAGATCGTTTGGAACCTATTCACCGTTTTCCTACTCGCTTTGCCTTACATGGTGGTCCAAAATATTCATCAGATGGGCGGTTTGTTTATTTGGCTTCCCGTGACGGGTGGATTAGTAAATTTGATATGTACAATCTCAAAACAGTGGCAGAAATTCGTGCGGGCATTAATACTCGGAATTTGGCTGTTTCTGGAGATAACCGTTATGTGATGGTGGCTAATTATTTGCCTCATACGCTGGTAATACTCAATGCCGATGATTTGTCGCCTATCAAAGTCATTGACGTGCGCGATGATAAAGGAAAAACGTCGAGAATCAGTGCAGTCTATAGTGCGCCTCCTCGTCATAGCTTTATTGCGGCTTTAAAGGATATTAAGGAAGTGTGGGAAATTCCTTATAGTTCTAAAGCAACTGCTTTGCCTGTCTACTTAGGACCCATGCACGATTATCGCGAAGATTCTGGCGAAGACTCCCTTGTTGATCAACAAAACTTTCCAATACGTCGCATTAAGTTGGATGGTTTTTTAGATGATTTCTTTTTTGATAATCACTACTTACATCTTATCGGCGCGGCGCGAGATGGTGTGAAAGGACAAGTGGTGAACCTTGTTGTAGGACGTAAAATTGCAGAAATAGATTTACCTGGAATGCCGCATCTTGGTTCTGGAATTACTTGGCATTATCAAGGAAAACCCATATTGGCAACGCCAAATCTTAAAACGGGTGTCGTCAGTGTCATTGATATGCGAACTTGGAAAACGATTCAGCGTATTGAAACGTTAGGGCCGGGCTTTTTTATGCGTAGTCACGAAAATACGCCTTACGCTTGGGTGGATGTATTTTTCGGCCCCCATAAAGAAGCGGTGCATGTGATTGATAAACGCACCCTAAAAATTGTTAAAACTGTGCGCCCCTCTCCTGGTAAAACAGCAGCTCATCTGGAATTTGACCGTTATGGAAAATATGCACTTCTCAGTGTTTGGGACATGGACGGCGCGTTAGTCATATATGATGCGGCTACTTTAGAAGAAATAAAACGATTACCGATGCATAAGCCTTCTGGTAAATATAACGTTTACAACAAAATTTCTCTTTCAAGTGGAACCAGTCACTGAGGCAAAAAATAAAATATAGCGTTTCCCGATTGAACAAAGTACAACCTCCCCTAAATCCCCTCCTTAAATTGAGGAGGGGACTTGTACCAGACGCAATCGGGAAATGCTATACCAAGGGCAACCACAAGGGATTTCTCCTACAGAATAATTCGTAGGGGCAATCCTTTATGGTTGCCCAATTTTGTTGTGGGTATTTTTATCGTTCCCAAATTTTATTTGGGAACGATAATAAACTTAATAAAATTAATTACTTAAAAAATTACGAACACCTATGCTGCGTAACATCAGTTAATAATAAAATGATGCATAAAGAATATGACCTTTTTCAAGATTTATTTTAAACGCAACAAATATGTAACATATCATGATCTTAAAAAGTAACAAAAACGTACTCGAAATGTAACACCGATTAAACTAACATATACGCTCTTGTCGCTACATTTGGTTGAGATAAATCTCAAAACTAAAATTTAAAGTTAACTAAAGCTATTGTCAAATAAATTATTCTTGTGACGGAGTCCAAAATTTATTTTGGAAAACGACCAAACTAAAGTTTGGACTCCTGCTCTCACAAGATTATTTACTTGACCGCCAAAATTCGGTAGCGAGAGAATACTTGACCTCGTATTAAAAAGAGGTTTACAATTTTCGATCAACCATAATTCTTTATTATGGGAAACTTTTTTATCAATTTGAAAAGAGTAGGAGGTTTACGAATGAAAAAGCTAAGCCTAGCTTTTGTACTACTATGGGGGATGTTGACTACTCATCCTAATCGTAAGGGAGTTAATTAAATTATGATGAAATACCTTTTAGTGGCTTTGTTCACTATCACTTTAGCACTGGTAGGGTGCAATGACGATGATGATTCGTCTAGTCCCCCTAAAATAAGTGGTTGGGGTACACCACCGCCGGTTGTTACGCCAACCACAACTGATGAAGCGAAAGAAATGCTCAACTTATCGGCACAAGTGTCGGATGAGTTTATGAGTAATTTGCGGACACTTCGTGAAACGATGGATGCTGATCTGGCTATTCAACAAGCTATTGATGACTTGAAGAATAATCCTGACGTTGTCGCAGTGACGTATCAATACAAGTCTCTCTATATCTACACAAGATTAGGGGACAAGATTGTGATCTTGTTGGATGGTGAATATCGAAATAAACCAGATGCCAACACGACAAGCTTGAGTACATTTGGTTCTAATGCAACAAGTAAACGTCTTGGTTCCAAATCCAAGAACGACAATTTCTTAAAGGCATTAAATACCTTTACAACTCAGTCAGTTTCACCGGATGGTAACAAGAAAGCCCTCATTCTTTCTGGTTTTCAAAGGAGTTTTGGCGAGGACTTATGCCCACTTAAAAGTGCATTAGAAACAGGTGGTTTTTCAGTGGATTTTTTAGTGGATATTGCCATGTGTGGTGAACCTGCAACAACCTTCGACAAAGGTATCATTAGTTATGTGAATAGCCTGCATGAGTATGATGTTATTTACTTTAATACTCATGGTGGTACTGATTCGTTAAATCTGGGTATTCCTTATGACTCGGATAATCCACCCCCAGAATTGTTGAAATTTAATCTCAATCCTGGTGTGAATTTTTCCGGCTCAAACAAAAAGCTAATGATTAGCTCGGATTATATTAGTCATGCTTTTAAAGACGCGAACAAATTTAAAAATGCTATGGTTTTCACTGATTCTTGTTTAGGTGGTAAAGTGAAAAGCCATCTTGCGGATGCGTTTTTAGACAGTGGTGCTGCTATCTATGTGGGTTATGACAACACAACTCGGTATAATAGGCAAATGCCTCAATTCAGTTCGCCGTTTTTTCAAAGAGTCAATCAAGTAGGTACATCTGTTGTCAAAGCCCTTAAAGAACTGCCAAAATTGCCAGTCTATTGGACTAAAACCGAGGAGCAAGATTGCACACGGTTCTTATTCGGCTGTCAAACAGTTGAAACAGAAGCTGTCAAGGTGAAAATTTACCGAAGCCAAACGGTTAAAGATGACCCAGAAGGCTTTATTCTCGTTCCTTTTGCTTATGTAATTGCAAGTATATCACCAAACCCGATACGTGCGGGAGATACTTTAACTATCCAAGGGCGAAATTTTAGTACAGAAAGTCATCAAGGTGTCTATCTATATCACCGTGAAATAGCATTGGTAGAACAATTACAAGTAGTATCTTTCACAGATACTCAAATTACTGCCAATATTCCTCGTTCAGTGGCACCTAAGTCTTATGAACTTTACATAGGTGACTATATTCTTACAGAAGCCAGTCATTCTGGTTATCCATTAACAGTGCTAGAAGCTACATTGGAAAACCCAGGTAATGTTGATGGTTTGGTTGAAGATGCTCTTACCGGAAATCCTTTGTCAGGTGCTACCGTAAAAGTATTTCACCAAGGTAATTTAATCAGAGACGAAAGAACAGGGACTGATGGGCACTATGGTTTTGTTCTATCTGAAGATGACTATATTTTAGAAATTTCTTTGGCGGATTATATTCCAGCAACGCTATATATTGACGTTACACGCAATGAAACCACAACAGTAACCAGTCTACGCCAAGTCCCAAACACAAGCTCTGGTAATGGTATTGCTACTGGTAAGCTACTTGATGCGTTTAATGGTCAAGAAGTAAGCAATGCTACACTTAATATTCGTTCTGGTATTAATGTAGGGACATCTGGGACTATAGTTGCCACGACAACAACAGATAGTAATGGCAATTATAGCGTGGATTTACCAGGTGGTAATTATACGATAGAAGCCATAATAAATGGTTATACAAGCACCTACTTCCCAATTGTTTGTATCGGCAATCATACAGCTGACAATCAAAACGCTTCTATTACGCCTACTATCAATGTTGGTGAAATACGTTTTGTTTTAACTTGGGGTGTTCAACCAAGTGACTTAGATTCACATTTATTGACTCCCAATATTGGAGGAAATCGTTACCACATTTTTTATCCATCCGGTTCACGGGGACGCAAATCATCTGCGCCTTATGTACAGTTAGACACAGATGATAGAAGCAGTTATGGCCCTGAAACCATAACAATATATCAGTCACATTCAGGTGTATACCACTACTACATTCACAACTACAGCGGTAGTCCGGCGATGACGACTTCTGGGGCAAAAATAGAGATTCATTCGGCCACAGGTCTCGTGAAAAGCTACAATATTCCACTTTCGGGAACGGGAAGATATTGGAATGTATTTTCCTATGATGGTTCCACAGGAATAATTACTACCATTGACCAAATTACTTCAGCACGTAGGTTGGAGTGAGCTTGTGAACTCCAACACTATTTTTATACCAATAATGTTGGACTTCCTTACGTCAGTTCAACCCACATTCATGCATAAACCACATCCCTCAAAAATATTGGCTCTCTGGTAATTTGCGTTGTAAAAAACAATAGTAAAAACATAATATTATAACTAACGGAAGCAAATAAGGGAATCATGACAGATTTTGATTCTTTGAATTAAACTCAGGCTTCTCCAATTTTTTCGTTCTTCGGATAATAGTGAAAAAGCAATGAAATGCAGACATATAAATGTTTAGTACTTCTTTCAACAGAACCTTTTCTATTTTGATGGAAGATAAATATATGTTTTGCAATCAATTAGTTACAAACCACGCAAATTACCAGAGAGCCAAAATATTTCTTCGGTGGGCAAACAATATTTACCCACCACCCCTCATCTAAACAATATTCCAAAAGCAAACGGAAATAAAGTATAAATACTCATTAACCCGTTATTCTTCGTCTTTTTTTGATTCCATCGTTGCAAGTATTTTATCTCGCCACAAATGTGTTTTTGTTTTGATATCATGTATATCCAGCAAAGTTAAAGTACGTGATTTTAATAAATGTTTACCTGCTACCCAAACATCAGTTACTTTATTTCGTCCAACGGCATAAACAAGTTGAGATAACGGGTTATAAATGGGTTGCGTTTCGATATCTGACATATCAATAGCCACAATATCTGCCGATTTTCCAGGTACAAATGAACCGGTCAAATGATCTATACCTAAAGCTTTCGCCCCATTTAAGGTAGCCATTTTTAGTGCTTCAGCTGCTGGAACTGTACTGGCATCTTTATTAAAAATTTTAGCTAACAATGCTGCTGTTCGCATTTCTCCTAATATATCTAAATCATCATTGCTGGCAGCACCATCAGTTCCCAATGCGACATTGACACCTGCTCTTAATAATTTAGGAACAGGGCATATCCCACTGGCTAGTTTTAGATTGGATTCAGGGCAATGAATCACATTCACTCCCTGATTGGCTAATAGATTGATTTCTTCATTTTTTAATTGTGTCGCATGAACAGCCATGAAGCGCGAAGATAAAAAACCTAATTTTTCTAGGCGAGTTAAGGGTCTTTCGCCATTTTTTTCAGTTTCCCCTTCAACTTCTACAGCTGTTTCATGAATATGAATATGAGTTGGTAATTCAAGTTCATTTGCCATAGCCAATCCTGCTCTTAAAGAATCATCCGAAACAGTATAAGGCGCATGAGGGGCTAAGGCGGTTTGAATCAGTGGGTGTTCACGAAAAGTTTCATGTACTTCTCTGCCTTTAGCCAAATATTCGTCAGTATCTTTAGCCCAAGCCGTTGGAAAATCAACAAGAATTAATCCCACTGTTGCACGAATACCCGCTTGAGCAGCGACTTCAGCAGCCACATTGGGAAAAAAGTACATATCATTAAAACAAGTGATTCCACCGCGTAACATTTCGGCAATGGCTAATTTAGTCCCATCAGCGACAAACTCTTTATTGACATGGGCTTGTTCAGCAGGCCATATTCGTTCATTCAGCCACTGGTTTAGGGGCATATCGTCTGCAAAGCCACGCAATAAATTCATTGCAGCGTGAGTATGCGTATTAATTAAACCGGGTATTAAAAGATGTGTTGTCAAACGATGCGTAATACGTGCAGAAAAGTATCTGACGGCCTCATTACTAGGTAATATAGCAACAATTTTTCCGTCTTGGATCGCGATAGCATGTTGTTCATAGACAACATTTTCGGGTTCTACAGGAATAATCCAACCCGCATAAATAAGAATATCAAGATGTTGCATTATTAAAAAGTGAAAAGTGAAAAGTGAAAAGTGAAAAGTGAAAAGTGAAAAAATAATGTTAGGAATGAGCATGAAATAATTTCACCAACCTCTCCTTAATCTTTTTTTCGTCATAGGGACATAGAGGGTTGTTGAGATTTCTACGAATAATTCTGATTATAACGAATTTTGGGGACACCCCCTAACCCCCCGTACACAGGGAGAAGTCCCAAAATAGAAAAATTAAAGCAAAGTGTCGAATGATGTTTGGTTCCACCCGTGTACGGGGGGTTAGGGGGGTATGGTGTCCCCAAAATCTGTTACAATAAAGTGTCGAATGATGTTTGATTCCACCCGTGTACGGGGGGTTAGGGGGGTATGGTGTCCCCAAAATCTGTTACAATAAAGTGGTCGAATGATGTTTGATTCCACCCGTGTACGGGGGGTGAGGGGGGTATGGTGTCCCCAAAATCTGTTACAATCAGGAATAATTTTGTATTGTTTTGGGAGTGAGGAACGATTTCCCGAAACTTTATGGTAACAACGGTGGTTTTGGAAAATCTGCTCCACGCAATGAACAAAACAACATGATAGCATGATATGGGAATTGGAGCGATCCTGGAGGGCGCATTCCCATTTTTCGGGTTAATACGAAAACCGCATTTAAAGTAATAATATAACCGTAAAATCAATAGGTTATAAAGTTATTTGTCCGCATGTATTTTCAAGGGTAATTCTCATTAATACCCA
>JAUCGK010000161.1 GCA_030378085.1 Candidatus Parabeggiatoa sp. HSG14 | reverse complement strand
GATACATTTACAACTTTTCATTTTTCACTTTTCACTTTTCACTTAAAAATATATGAAACGTCAAGCATTAGTTATCGGTATTAATGAATACCTACATTTAACCGATTTAAAATCTGCCGCTAATGATGCGGAAGCGATTGCCACTATTTTGGAAGAGCAAGGAAATTTCGAGGTTACAAGACTGCCTAGCTGCAAAGATGAAAACAATCGTGAGCGGGTGCATCCTCGTCCAGACAGTCAAAAAGCAATGACTTTGAGAAGGTTAACGGATAAAATCAAAAATTTCTTTAATCCACAAGGGGAACAAATACCTGAGATCGCTTTATTATTTTTTGCAGGGCATGGTTTGGTTAATGAAGAATTTGGCGAATACCATAATTTTTTAGCAACCGTTGATACTGATCCAGAAAGCGAGATTTGGGGATATCATTTAGATAAATTACAGAAATCATTAAAGTTTAGCAAGATTCCAGAAAAAATCGTTTGGTTAGATGCTTGCCATAGCGGTGCTTTAATCCGTGATTTTGAATCCCAAAGCAATACTAAATGGTGTTTGATTAGTGCAGCACCAGATCATGATGTTGCAAAAGAAAGTCAACGACAAGGTGTGTTGACAGCGGCTTTGTTAAAGGCTTTGGATTATCAGAAAAATAAGTCAACATCTATTGATAGTCATACGCTGGTTAAGAATTTAGAGGAAATTAGGAAAACTGAAGGGATTACTCAGAAATTTCAATATAAAAATAGTGAACAGTCTATTTTATTGACAGGGCAACACTTAACGGTTAAGGATGAAAGGCTACAAGGCGTTTGTCCTTATAAAGGTTTATTGTACTTTGATTCGACTTATCCTGATTTCTTGTTTTATAAGGGCAGAACAACTTTAACGGCACAATTATTGGATAAGGTTATTAAACAACGTTTTGTGGCAGTGTTGGGAGCTTCGGGGAGTGGTAAGTCTTCTTTAGTGCGTGCTGGCTTAATTCATACTTTGGAAAAAGGCGAAAATGTTTCCGGCTATTGGCAGATTTTGCCGATTATTCGCCCTGGTGTGACTCCGTTAGTAGAATTAACTACAGTTGTGGCTAAAGTCGAGAAAAAATATTCTGAGCATTTATTAATCATTGACCAATTTGAGGAGGTGTTTACACTTTGCCAAGATGACAAACAACAAATAGATTTTTTTGAACAATTATTAGCCTTAACGGATTTGTATGTCGTTATCGTGATGCGGGCGGATTTTTTTGCCCATTGTTTTGATAAACCTTATGCAGGTTTGGGGGATAAAATTAAAAATAATCTGTTTACGATTACGCCCATGACTGCTGAAGAATTAAAACAAGCGATTGAGGAACCAGCAGAGAAAGTCGGTTTTCGGGTACAAGACTCACTGACTTTAGAAATTATTCAAGATATTGAAAACTCCCCTGGTAATTTGCCTTTATTACAATATACCTTAGAAAAAGTTTTTCAGGCACAAGATGCCAGCCAACAATTAACACTAGCCGCTTATAAACAACTAAGCGGTATCAAGGGCGCATTAGCAAGCAAAGCCGATGAAATCTATCAAAGTTTTTCTGAGCCAGAACAGGAAACAGTAAAATGGTTGTTTTTAGAATTAACACAATTGGGTGAAGGGCAGGAGGATACCCGCAAGCAATTAACGCTCCCAGAATTAAAAAAGAATTTAGCACATAGAAATGATTTATTGGAAGTGATTGATAAATTAACCACAGAACGTTTGTTAATTCAGGATAAAAATAGTAGTAATGTCACTATTGTTGATGTGGCACATGAAGCGTTGATTCGGGAATGGGCTAGGTTGCGTAGGTGGTTGACTGAAAGTAGGAGTGCTTTAACCAAAAAACGGGAGATTGAACCTGCTGCCGAGGATTGGGAAGTACACAGAAAATCTAAAGATTATCTTTGGCAAGGGCCAAAATTGGCTATGGCTGAGGATTATGTTAATAATGATGCTGATAAAGTGCCGTTATCAGATTTGGCTCAAGAGTTTGTTCGGAAAAGTATCAAGTATAGGCAGAAAAAACGCTATAGTTTGATTGGTGTGGTGACAGCGGTGATTTTGGTATTGGCTGGGATTGCTTTTTATGCTAATGGACAGCGGATAGTAGCAAATGAGAGAAGAGACAGTGTATTGCTTACTCAATCTTCACTCTTAACAAATTTAGCAGAACGAGAAACAGAGAAAGGTAACACAACCAAAGGAACACTATTGGCTTTAGAGGCTTTGCCTAAAGATATGTCTAATCCTGATAAACCTTACCTTCCCAAAGCGGAAGAAGCTCTTTACAATTCAGTTGTTAAACCAACTGAACGTTTGGTGTTAAAACATGACAATTTAGTTGAACAAGCTATTTTTAGTCCAAATGGAAATTATATTCTTACTTCCTCTGGATATTCTAATTCCTATTTATGGGATGCTCATACAGGCGATTTAATTGCTACACCAAATACTTTACCAAATGATGAGATTATTATTCGGCATATCGTGTTTAGTCCTGATTCCAAATATGTAATTACAATAGAATCAAATTCTCCTGATGATGTGATTCACTTATGGAATATCCATACAGGCAAAGAACCAGTTACTTTTAAATCTTTTGGTGATATTAGCGATGTAACTTTTAGTCCGAATGGACAACATTTAATCACAATATCAGATAGGAATGCCATTTTTTTATGGGATATTAAAACAGGAAAATTACTGAATTCCTTGAAGAACGATAAAAAAATTCACCTTATTATTTTAAATCCTGGGTAGTCCTGCACATAGTAGTGGTCAATTTATTAAAATGTTGATTTTATTACAATTTAAAATAATCACCACTACATATTGCAGGACTACCAAATCCTGATAAAAAAACCTCAACGGTTGTATTAAAAAATAATAAAGTATATTTAATTGATGCTAACTTGAAACCTGTTGGAAAAAAAAGAACTGCAAAATTTAAAAAATCACAAGGTGATATTCAAAATGCTTTTTTTAGCCATAATAAACGTTTTTTAGTTTTATTTGTGGGGAAGGAGCAAGTATCGTCTTATTATGCAGGGATACAGGGAGATATAGCTATTTTATGGGATTTGAAAACAAACCAACAGAAGAAAACTTTTAGTAGTGAAGGATACGATGTCATTCTCAGCCCTGACGAACATTTCATTGTTCTTTTACCTCCTGCTTATGATTACGGAGAAGATAAGGAAATTTTTGTGTGGGATACAAATGCAAAAAAACAACATGTCAAATTAAAAGGAGGAGAAGGACCTGTCGCTTTTGCTCCTAATGGACGTTTTATAGCAACATCCTGTGAAAATAGCAAAACAATCTGTTTATGGGATATAAATACAGGGGTAAAACTGGCTAAATTAGCAGGACACAATAGTGAAATTCATGATATTAAGTTTAGTCCTGACGGAAACCATATACTTACTGCAGCCGGAGATAGTATACTTGGTAGCGGTGCCAGTCCAGCAGATACACAGGCATTAGGATATGATAATACAGCTCGTATATGGAATATAAATCTCAATAAAAAAATTAGATTTTTGAGGATAACCAATTTTGAGGATACATTTGAGTTTATTGACACTACATTTGCTTTTAGTCCAAATAGCCAATATGTGGCAACTCTATCAAAAGATGGTATGGCTTACTTATGGGACGTAGAAACGGGCGAACAACTTCTTATGCAAGACTTGGGCGAAAGATTTTGGCGTGCTGGTTATTTCAGTATACGATTTACTCCTGATAATAAAAGTATTTTTTTAGAAGATACTAGAATGAATGTAGCTTGGCTGTGGAACATTAAAAATAATAAACTCTCCACTTTTTTTTCTCACGGAGAAAATGAAGAAGAAGAAAGTGCAGATTTATTTTCATTGTTTTTGTTTACAGATGAAAAAATACTGGGAATAAGTCCAAATTATCAATACGTGCTTATAGAAAAGTATGATAATACTGCTACTAAGATTGCTCAAGTATTGGAAATCAGTACACTTGAGCAAGTTGCTGTGTTAGAAAAATATGAACTAAACAACGAAGTTTCTTTTAGTCCCCTTGGACAGTATGTACTTTCCGTATCAGAAGTTGATTTTGCTACAGAAGAGCATGGAGAACCTTTTAAACAAGGAATTGCTAAAATATGGGAAACCAAGACAGGTAAATTGCTTTCTGTTTTAGGAGAATATAAATCAGGTACAACTGTGAGTACGTTTTTTAGTCCTGATGAAAAATTTGTACTTATCTATTCACGTACTGATATGGAAAATTATTCCTTAAATATATGGAAGGTAAAAACTGGTAAACGCTTTGCGTCAATAGAAAGTAAAAATTTTGATATTGAGGACTTCTATGATTTCCGAATTACTTTTACTCATAATGGACAATATTTTATCACTAATAGTAGTAGTGGTATTTGGGATATAAATACAGGTAAACAACTTGAAAATACTGATCATATACCACCAGGAGGTATTTTTGGACCAAAGGGAAAATATTTAGTCACATGGGAAACATTTCCCAAAAATGATGCCACTTTATGGAATGCCAGCAGTGGAAAACAAGTTGCCGTACTAACAGGACATACTCAAAGTATTTACAAAATAATGTTTAGTTTAAATGGACAACATGTTATAACATATTCTTCTGATAATACTACTCGAATATGGAATGTGAAGACAGGTCAACAGGCAACTATGTTAAAAGGATACAATGCACTTTTGAGTCCTGATGGTCAACATCTTATCACAGATTCTGTAGATGGTATAGTGCGTCTTTACCCTGTTTTTCCAACTACTCAAGATTTAATTGATTATGCCCGTAAGATTGTTCCACACCAGCTTTCTGCTGAACAACGCAAGCAATTATTTTTGGAATAGTTAATAAACAGTGCATCAGTGGTGACACCCTGATTTTACGGAAAGCTAATTTCAAAGAAAGGGTTAAAATTATGGAAGGTAAAACCAAAATCATGAGTAAAACAGGCTTGTACTATTGTCAACCGTAATTTCAGTCAACAAGAATGGCAAAAATATATGGGCAACCGCCCCCACGAAAAAACCTGCCCCAACTTACCTAAAGACACCCTTGGCGCAATTGAATTAATCAAACAAGCTAGAAAATTACTTAAAGAAGGCAAAACAGAAGAAGCTAAAAAGAAATTTGCCCAAGCTAGAGAATGGGATGCGAATGTGGTTTTTGGGGATGAAGAGTTTTGAACAGGATTTAACGGATTATAAAGATGGACAGGATTTTTTTTAGAACTAGAGTAACTCATAATAGGAGTGAACGATGCAAGCAATGATATTAAATGAAGCCGCACAAGATTTATTGAACGTGATGGACAGAGTAAACAATAAGCATGAACCTTTGATGGTAACTTATGAACGTTGCAAATCTGTGGTCATTATGAGCTTAGATGATTTTAATGCTTGGCAAGAAACCACTTACTTCACCAGTTCCAGTGCGAATGCTAAGAATTTACTAGAAACAGCTAAAGAAATTCATACACACACTGTGCGGCGAAAGCCTTCTTCTAAAATTGCGGGCAAAGGGAAAATTTTGGGAGATATTATGACACCAGTAGTCGCTATTGAGGAGTGGAATGTACTGGTATGATTTTACTGGATACCCATTCAGACAATAGATAAGAGGATTAAAAAATGCCAGCTAAAGATGTTTACCATGACACAGTAAAAAATGCCTTAATTAAAGAAAGCTGGACAATTACCAGTGATCAACTGTTCATCCACTTTGGTGGTTTTGATATGTATATTGATTTAGGTGCTGAGCAAGTTTTCGTTGCCGAAAAAGAGGAACAAAAGATTGCTATTGAAGTTAAAAGTTTTGTGAGTGGCCCTTTTATATCCGAGTTTCATACGGCAGTGGGGCAAGTGATGAATTATCGTTCGGCGTTAAAGAGAGTTGATCCAGAACGTGTTTTGTACTTAGCTGTGCCTATTGATATCTATCAGACTTACTTTACACGCCTCTTAGTTCAAACCGTTATTGAAGATTATCACATCAAATACATCGTCTATCATGTTGAAAAGGAGGAAATCATCAAATGGCAAACGTAACAGAATACCAAGCCCATATTGAAAATTTGATAAAAGAGTATAGCCATTATAAACCTTCTTATGGCGATATGGAAACCGAGTTGGTTTTTGACCGGGAACATAACCACTATATGCTGGTCAATGTTGGTTGGAATCAGTACGAACGAGTGAGTGGTTGTGTCTTACACCTAGATATCAAGGACGGTAAAATCTGGATACAGCAAGATGGGACTGAGGAAGGAATCACCAACGAATTAGTTGCAAAAGGTATTCCTAAAGAAGATATTGTGTTGGCTTACCATGCTCCCTATAAAAGAAAACATACAGGGTTTGCGGTTGGTTAGGCGGGTTGTATGGAAATTTTTATTTGAGGTTTGAACAATTTTAACCGATGAAGTTGTAGGGTGGATAAAGCGGAGTGTATCCACTGTATCTTGGTATAAATGGTGAATACGCTGAAAAAAAGCTTTATCCACCCTACATGATATGATTGACTAAATGATGATCAACGCCGTTTTTCACTTCAAAGTAAAATATGAAAATCTATAATTTACTTTTAACGTTAAAAGTAAAATAAAGGATACTTGTTGAAACTACTGGATATCAATACAACCAGATTTTTGTGTTTGACGAGTATGTGAAAATGTTCTGATGAGTGAGTGGAAGATGCAAAAATACCTGACAACAGCTAAACCCCTTATTTACCGAACATTTTTTTAAAAATAGCCATAGTCACTGTTTTCAAAGTTCTAAACGTGTATAAAAGTAGTAAAATTAAACTCGTCAAAACAATAGCACCAATAATACTTAAGGTAATCAAAATACTGGCTTTTAACCACTCTTTAGGAATATATAGATATTCAAATAAAAAATTTCCGATGGGATGATTGAGAGCATCGTCTGGGCTATTGATAGGAAAATTGCCCGATGTCGCAACAATAATCGCTCCCAACGCAAACACTAATCCAAAAATTTCAATTCTTTGAATGAATTTACGATCTCGCTGTTCTTTTTGTAAGCCGATGCTAACATGGATGTGCATGACTAATTTGTCTAATAAATCCAATTCAGGGCTAAGATTGTCATAATCTTTTTGGATTTGTAATGAATAACGATTTTCGGCTAACTTAGCAATGTCGTCTAAGCTTATGAGTTGTGCTTCAGATTTTTGGCGAATCCGCTGCAAGCGTTGTTGATAATTATGTAAGTTGATGTCAATCGTATGTTTTTGATCGATTAATAGTCTTAGTTCCTCAGCATAATCAAATTGTTTTTCCCTAGCAATAGCGAGTGTGCGTTCAACTTCTGGAATATTAAATTCTGCCCCACTAACCGTTTTAACCTCTTTTCTACAACGTCTTACTTCAGGAATAGCCGCGATAAGACTCTGTTTTAAGTCTACACTTTGCCGATAAGCCCACAGGATTTTATGCCGATAATGGAATAAGTTAATAAATTCGTCATAGTATGCGGCTAACGTTTCAATAGTGTTTTTATCTGGATAAATACCGATGATCAGGTGATGACGTTCTTCGGTGCTGGGATCGTAATGCCAATATTCAAATAAATACCCGTTTAAAAACTCTCCCTTTCCAACCACACTTTGTTGGCAACTGATTTCAGGCAACAGTTTTTGACAACAACTCGCCGCGATTTTGTCATAATGTTTGGTTTCTATTGCAGCAGGAATCGCAAATGAGAGCATCCAAGTCGCGCCAATAATTTTCTGAGATTCATAATCTCCCAGTTTTGCTTGGACAATATCTTTTAAGCCTTGCAACCACGATAAGTCATCGGTGGTACAAGGCTCAGTTTCTGAATTCTCTATAGAACAATCCACGAGTAACGCATAAACATCATTTAAGCGTTGTGGATAATAATAACCTTGATAACGGTTATCTTGGGAAAATGCCTTAATTTGTTTATCACCAAACAAATCAACATCGTTATGTTCACCATGAGATTGATTTTGCTTTAGAAAAATTCTCTTGAGTTCAGTGTCTTCCGCACATAATCCACAATGGCGCATGAAAGATTCAGCGTGTTGTTGTATTTTTGTGTCATCATCACCTAAACTCGCTCGTAATTCATAAAAAAATACATCTAACGTTGGATAGTGGAGATTAATCATAAATTCAGAGGCACCTTTAACGATTTGATGGCTTTTTGAGCATTGGCTTTCTCTTCGCCATCCGGTGAATAGCAGTTTTTCAAATGATCGGCAATTTCTACCGCAATGTTATCAAGTTCACCGCCTTTGTCCTTATAAGTTTCCATCGGCGTTTTTTTGGGTGGTGGTTGATTACGAACACCATTTGCGTCAACCATTAATGCTTGATACAATCCATCGTTGTCTTTTTGTCGAGTTAAAGCTTGTTGACAAGCAATATAAGGAGTTTCTAAAAAAGTATAAGCTTTTAAAATACTATTGATTTTTTCTTGAATAGCATTAGCTTGCGCTTTTCCAAATACCAGTTTATGTAATTCCGTTAATGCGCTATCCAAACCTGGGTTATTTTTTGACTCCGGTGTATGCATTGCCCATAACAACGCACAGAGTTCAGTAATATTATTTTTCATCAATAATCCTTGTTATGTCATTGAGTAAAAAGTCCGTTTGGCATTTTGTAATGCTGCTTATGCTTCAAAAATGGCAATCATTAGTCTAATTCCCAATTATTAAAAATCATCATGGATTGTTTAAAAACTATTAAGGAATGAGGATTCAATAAAATACGAAAGTTGAAACCTGACAGGTTTTAAAAACCTGTCAGGTTTAGCACCAAAATTTTGCAAATTATTAAATCCACATTCCTAAGGCAATTTCCAAAGAATACCAGATGTTATTTTTTGGGAGTTGTCCAAAACTAAAAATTAACAAATTTCGTGTAAAACGGTTTTATCAATTATCTATTACCAATTACTAATTACTAATTATCAATTATGACAGAAAAACTTTGGGGTGGACGTTTTAATGCACCCACTGATGCTTTTGTTGAAGCGTTTACAGCTTCTGTGAGTTTTGATCAACGTTTATATGAATACGATATTATGGGATCAATTGCCCATGCACGTATGTTAACTCATGTTGGAGTTTTGACAGAGACGGAATGTACACAAATTGTTGACGGGTTAAAGGAAATTCAACAAGAAATTCTACAGGGCGAGTTCAATTGGGAGGTGGCATTAGAAGATGTGCATCTTAATATTGAAAGCCGGTTGACACAAAAAATTGGCACTGTGGGTAAAAAATTACACACAGGACGGTCCAGAAATGATCAAGTTGCAACGGATATTCGTCTTTATTTACGTGATGAAACTGACTTGATTAATACCGAATTGACTCGCCTTATCACGGCTTTGATTGATGTTGCAGAGCGTGAAGCCAGTACATTGATACCTGGTTTTACGCATTTGCAAAGTGCCCAACCAACTACATTTGGACATCACTTATTAGCATGGTGTGAAATGTTATTACGTGATAAGGCACGTTTACAGGATTGTCGTCAGCGAGTTAATTGTATGCCTTTGGGGGCTGCGGCTTTGGCAGGTACCAGTTATCCTATTGATCGTTATTACACTGCTAAGCTGTTAGGTTTTGAGACAATCGCCGAAAATTCTTTGGATGCGGTGAGTGATCGTGATTTTGCGATTGAGTTTACTGCGGCGGCAGCTTTGTTAATGATGCATTTATCACGTTTTTCTGAAGAATTGGTGTTATGGTCATCGGCACAATTTAATTTTATTGAATTAAGTGATGCTTTTTGTACCGGTTCCTCTATCATGCCCCAGAAAAAAAATCCAGATGTGCCAGAATTGGTTCGTGGTAAAACGGGGCGTGTGTACGGACATTTGACAAGCCTATTGACTTTAATGAAATCACAACCATTGGCATATAATAAAGATAATCAAGAAGATAAAGAGCCGCTGTTTGATACGGTTGATACATTAAAAGGGTGTTTGCGTGTCTATGCAGATATGATACCCGCGATACAAGTGCAACGTGAGCAAATGCGAGAAGCCGCGCAACGTGGATTTACCACGGCGACAGATTTGGCAGATTATTTAGTACGCAAAGGTGTACCCTTTCGTGATGCCCATGAAATTGTAGGCAAAGCGGTGCGACATTGTATTGAGGTTGGTTGTGATTTGGATGCTTTGAGTTTAGCCGTTTTTCAAGGCTTTTCGCCATTGATTGATGAGGACGTTTATGACATTTTAACATTAGAAGGTTCAATCGCTGCCCGTGATCATATTGGTGGGACTGCCCCAAGTCAAGTACACGCTGCGGTACAACGTTTGCGAACTCGTTTGTAAAATAAGAATAATGAATTAAAACTTTAAACCTTAGTAAAATTATTTTTCTGGAGAAATTCAATTTTTACAACAATCCAAAAAGGTGAAATTGCTCAACTAAAAATTCAATTGCGGGCAACAGAAAAAGGAGTTACAGTAAGCCGCCCAACAACTGATGCACGATATGATGCAATATTGGATTTAAACGGTATTCTAAAAAGAGTTCAAATTAAGTATGCAGGAACTGAGACAACAAATTCAACAGGAAGTATTGTCATCCGTTTGCAGAAAAAAACTAAAACTAAAAATGCAAAAGTAAAAAACTATACTCTTCACGAAATTGATGCAGTTTTGGCTTACCTACCTTCTGTTGATGAGGTGGTTTGGTTAGAGCCAGAATTTTTTCATAACAAAAGTTGTGTTTGTATTCGGATTGTTCCCGCAAAAAACGGACAAGAAAAAAATATCTTGAATTTATCAGAAGTGATATGGTAAGATTACACGATAAATTTGGGGCCGTAGCTCAGCTGGGAGAGCGTAGCATTCGCATTGCTAAGGGCGGGAGTTCGATCCTCCTCGGCTCCACCATCTTTTTGCCCTGATAGCTCAGCAGGATAGAGCATCCCCCTCCTAAGGGGAAGGCCAGAGGTTCGAATCCTCTTCAGGGCGTGTCAACTAAGTTCCTACCTTTTCTTTACTCAAAACACCATTTCTTACCAATTTTCATTCTCACATTGTTCTATTTCTTCTAAACTTTCCCATAATATTTTTCTAAATCTTAAGGGAGCCACCACATTATGTACAACGGTTTTTACTCCCCCCATTCCAGTAATCGTTATTGTGCCATAGTTAAATATGACTCCCAAAAGACTTTGTACTATTGTAATACTTTCAAATCGTTTTAATTTTAATTCAGTAATCGTTTTATTTAAAAAACCACATCTTGATAACATTCGTTTTGATGTAATGACTAATTCAGTTGTGTGTTTAATAATGAATGCCTCCCAAAGCATCATCAGTCCAATAAACAATAAGGTTATCAACCCTAAACGCCACACAGGCGTTTCTAATAAGTTTCCTGAGCCAAACCATGGTATCCATAACAACATTGCAGGCATGCCATCTCCGATAAAAGGCGGTTTAAATATCAATAAAAAACTAGATAAAATAACAAGAAAAACGGCACCAAAATCTAAATAAAAAAACCAGTGAATACAAGTCTGATATACAATTTTTTCACCTGGTACTAGGGCATTATTGACATATCTTGTCGCAGCATGTTGTTTAACAATTTTCCAGCTTTTGATAGCTAAGTCTTCATTAACTTCTTTTACTTTTTTACTATGTTGTGACGCATTAGTTTTTGATTCTTGAACAATTTGCTTATTGATTTTATTTTTTCTAATGAGTTGTTTACAGAATTGAAATCCTTTGATAATTTGTTGTTTGCCTATTTGCCATTTCTCAATAAATAATTGTTTGTTGATTTGCCATCTTTTAATGCTCCATTCTTTGCTGAGTTGCCAGAAATTAATAATTTGCAATTTACAAATTTTTGCTATTTTTACTATCCATTTTATAAAATAATTCAAGCTATATTTCTTATCATCTTTTTTGTCCTTTTCGTTATGATTTAAAGAATTATCATAATTAGCACGTTGATAGGGATCAGATAAAATTTTATAAGCCTCTTTAATTTGGGGGATAATTTCATTCGCTCGTCCATTAGTGGTAGATAGTTTAGCTATACGTGTCATAGCCATTCTAATTTGTTGTTGAGTTGCTTTTGGTGAAACTTCTAGTAATTCATATAGATTTTTTTTCATAAGAAAATTGTTATCACAATAAAAAGTTGAAATGAAAAATTGAAAGAAAATTGCATTAAAAAATTTGAAATCACCATTCCCTTATCACTTATCGAAGAATCTTACAGCTTTCAATAGCAACAGATTTATCTGAACGGTATAGCAAACAATGGTTTATTCATTCTATAGCTTTTTATAAAAAAATGTTATACTAA
>JAUCGK010000160.1 GCA_030378085.1 Candidatus Parabeggiatoa sp. HSG14 | reverse complement strand
AACGTGTTGAAAAATTTATAAAGTTTTTACAATCCACACTGATTAGAAATACCTTATTTAAAAACTTTACGATAGGTATAATACTTTAATGTTAGCTTATGAAGAATTTGTAGACTTTATCGCAAAAGGAACAAGCCCTAGCAAGGTTGTGGCTTTTCGCCCTTCCAAAACGACTAAGGATAGAGTAGAAGATTTGATTTACCGTGAAAAAAACACTGGATTGTCCTCTGACGAAATAGCGGAATTGAACCACTATCTACAATTAGAACACTTAATGCGTCTCGCAAAAGCCCGTGCTCTTAGGTATATCAAAAATGAGTCGTAGTTATATCAGCGTTGAATTACGGCGGCTTGTGGTAAATCGTGCTCAACAATTATGCGAATATTGTTTAATTCACGAAAATGATACCTTTTATGGCTGTCAAGTCGATCATATTATCAGTGAAAAACATGGTGGACTTACACTTGCTGAAAATCTCGCATATGCCTGTACATTTTGCAATCGTTGTAAAGGCAGTGATGTCGGTTCAATTGTTTTGCATTCTGGTGAATTCAGCCGTTTTTTTAATCCTCGTATTGATCAATGGGCTGATCATTTTATGTTGGATGGCGCAATGATTGTAGCATTGACAGATATTGGCAGGGTGACTGCGAAAATTTTAGATTTCAACAATGCTGAACGTTTATTAGAACGACAAACCTTGCAAAAGATGGGCAACTATCCCTGTGCCGCAGCCCTTAAACGCATGATTGTTTAATGTTAAGATTTAATTTGGAAGGTTTGTTGGAACAAACGGGACAATGCGTTGCCTTAGAGGGAGATATACGAGATTGTGCCAAGTTCGCACTTTGGTTTCGCTCATTGATAGATAATCAATACGCATTGTTTTTTTATGATCAGGCTTATTCAGCCGATATTGAGTTGCGAGAATATACTATAAAAAATGACATTGTAAAGTGCTTTACGTTCACACCTGCTAAGGAATCCCCGCAACCTATTGAAACCGTGTCAACCAATCTGACATTTTTTAACCATCCAATCACACAATCCTTTATCGAAAATTTAAAGCGGCATGGTGTTGATAGCACATTGATTAATAAAGCAATTAAAGAAACCAGTTTATTTCAGACATAAAGTGTGCTTAGGAATGAGGATTTAATAACTGAAAAAGTGCTTAAACCAAACCTGACAGGTTTTCAAAACCTGTCAGGTTTAAACGTGGATATTATTAAATCCTCATTCCTTAGTTATTCTATGAAATTTTAAATCCCGCATTGAAAGGGGAGTATTTTGGCAATTTATAAATGCCTGAACGATAGTTTTAATAAAAAGTAGGCCACAGCAGTCAATCGTTAGTGCCAAAGTCACATTATTAAGTCCCTCGAATATTCAAAAAGGACTTGATATTAAAGTTTTGGTCTCTATCACTCTAAAATATATTTCCCTATTTTCTATCTTAGATTATTAAGGAATAGGCGTATAGTTAGGGAGTTGATGTTGTAAAACTATCCAAGTGTATAATATAAATATTCCACCTGAAGGATAATTTGCTTGAAGGAGTTTTAAAATGAACAAACTTTACTTAGGCGATTGCCTAGATGTTTTACGGAATGAACTGGAAATAAAGCCGGAGTCAGTAGATTTAATTTACATTGACCCACCTTTTAATTCCAAACGAAACTATAATGTGTTCTTTGATGATAAAGAAATCCAAACGCAACGCATGGCTTTTGAAGATACTTGGTCATTGCATAGTGTAGGAGATTCATTGACTGAACTGGACACCATCCACCATGATAAGTTATTGAATTTACTCCATGCTTATCGTGATATAGCTCCGCAAGTATTTCCTTATCTGGTCATGATGACACTTAGGATTATTGAGTTGCATAGAAAATTAAAAGCAACTGGAAGTTTCTATTTGCATTGTGATCCGACTGCTAGTCACTATTTGAAAACCGTTTGTGATGCAGTGTTTGGGGCTAAGAATTTTAGGAATGAAATTACTTGGAAAAGAACACCTTTTAGTGGTAGCAGTAAATCAAGAGCTAAACAATTGCCACGCAATCACGATATTATACTGTTTTATTCCAAAAACCAAGATATAACTTGGAATTCTCCATCAGTAGTTTATTCTGAAGAATACCTAAAAAGATTTAAATGGAAAGATAAACGTGGTTATTATAGAAAAACTCTTCTGAAAACGTATAGCCAAGAAACATTTGATAAATTGAAAAGTGAAAATCGTTTAATTGAACCAATCAAAGAAGGAGCAAAATATTCTTACAAACAATATTTAAATGAAAGTAAAGGGAGTACTCTAACTGATGATATTTGGTTAGATATTAATATGTTAAATCCTGTAGCCAAAGAACGTCTAGGCTACCCAACCCAAAAACCCAAAGCCTTACTTGAACGCATTATCAAAGCCAGTTCCAATGAAGGTGATGTTATCTTAGACGCATTTTGTGGATGTGGTACAACTGTTGATGCAGCCGAAAGTTTAAACCGTCAATGGATAGGTATTGATATTGCGCCATTTGCTATCTCTTTAATAAAACGCCGTTTGAAAGACACTTACGGAAATGATTTAGGCAAGTTTGAAGTCAGAGGCACACCAACCGATGAAGCGAGTGCCATTAAATTATGGGAACAAAACCCGTTTGCTTTTGAAGATTGGTGGTTAACTGAATTGGAAATATTTGCAACGACTTATGGTAAAAAAGGTGCGGATAAAGGTATTGATGGTATTGGTCAATATTTAATTCCTAAATCAGATAAAGTGGTGAAAGTTGCGTTTCAAGTCAAGGGTGGTAAAGTACAATCTAAAGACATTGACGCACTTATGGGTGTGGTTGCTTTGGATAAATATGATATGGGCGTACTATTGACACGACATAAACCGACTAATCCCATGTTAAAGAAGGCTACTCAAGCCGAACAATTTGAAGCGGCTTATGGTTTCAACTATCCAAAAATCCAAATAATGACTTTAGCAGAGTTTTTCAGTGGTAAACAGTTAAACTTGCCTAAAAACAATATCACTTTTAAGAGTGCTGCCACTGTTGGCAAGGGTGGTAAGCAGGGTGGGTTGCTTTGATTTTAAAATAGGCGTTCCGTAATGAAGTTTCGTTGTACTCTTTGTAGAATGGCAAGCGTAGGTACTTATCCTAGCATCATTCCTTGAACACGCATCATTATCTTAATCTTCATTATCAATTAAATTATAATTAGCAATCCAAATTAAATTCTTGTTTAACAATCAATAATGAATTTTAGGACACTGACACAACAGATTTAATAAAAAGTCGGCCACAGCACTCAATTGTCAGTGCCAAAATCACATTGTAATAAGTACCTCGAAAATTCACAAAGGACTTGATATTAAAATTTTGTCCTCTATCATTCCAAAATATATTTCCCTATTTTCTATCTTAGATTAAGAGAGATAGGCGTATAGTTAGGTAGTTGATGTTGTTATACTACCCAATTATAATCATAAAAATATGCCATTGATTCTTAATTAAATTATACGCTGGCTACCAACATTTATACGTTAAATAACAAAGAAAATTAAATAATGCAACCAATTATTATCAATGAACGTTACGTTCTTTCCAAAAAACCGCACTCAGCAGGTGGTATGGCGGAAATTTATAGTGCAATCGACCAGGAAAATGATCAAAAGCGCGTTGCCGTAAAACTGTTTAAACATGGAATTATCAAGGACGAGGTTTTAGCTGAATCTTTTCGGCGTGAAACAAAAGCTCTCGAAGAGTTAGAACATCCTAATATTGTCAAACTCTTTGATGCAGGAATTGATAAAAACACTGAACATTATTTCCTTGTCCTCGAATGGATGGAAAAGGATTTATCAACATTTTTGAAAGAATCTCCATCGACAGAGTGGGACTCGTTTTGGAAAAGGATAGCTTGCCCTCTTTTAGAAGCGATGGCATTTTCTCACGCTCGTACATGTGTTCACCGTGATATTGGTCCGAGTAATATCCTAATTGATAGTGAAGGTAAACCAAGATTGGCTGACTTTGGTATTTCTAAGATTAAAAGATTTTTTCAACCAACTATCACTCTGATGCAGTATGGACACCCCCCTTTTACGCCAAAAGAAGAGGATGATGGTTCATATAGCTATACTCGTGATGTTTTTAGTTTTGGTGTAGTCGTATTGAAGTCTTTAACGAAAGTTAATCTGACTGATTACGATGATATTCCTAAAGCACTCGCTGAACTTAATGCGCCTGAAAAAGTTATTAAAATTATTGAGCAGACGGTTTTAAATAACCCTGAAGATCGTCAAAAAAACGCTGAAGTCTTACTTGCTCAACTAAAGGCTGTTCAAGATCAACGTTCAGAAATCACAAAACAGTACACTTGTTATCTTAAATTGACTACTACGGTATTGAATAATCTTCAGAATGTACTTCATGCCTCAGAAGATGAAATTGAAACAATTATTTCTGATGATCTAAATGCTGTTTGTGGTATTGAGGTTTATAGAAAGGCTAAGGCTGACGAATTTCAGTATAGGATATCTGGTGCAAATTACAGTTACCATGTTACGGTAGATTCAAGAACTTCAAGTTACCTGGTGATATTAAACGCTAGTTCTTCTTCTAATGCGTTACTTGAAAAAAACAGGGAATATGCTTGGATCCCTCCATATCAGTTTAAGATTGGAAAACCATTGAGTATCAGTGAAGGTGAAGATGTTATCCGAAACCTTCAAAATGAGGTGGAAACTAACGATGCTAACTTAAAGTATAAAAAAGCAGACGCAGAAAAGCAGCGTTTATTCCGAACTTGGGGAGATATTCTGAGAGCCAAATTGGATTGGGAGAAAAACCGCGAGAAACCGCTTAAATATACAAAAGTTAACGTTGATAAAAATCGTGCTATCTTTCAATTATCAGAGTTGCCTGAAGAAGATATCGCCGGACAACCACGACATGTTACGACTGGTGACAAGGGATTTAGCTTAATACGCGGAGATGTTCAGGAGGTTAATAAAGAAAATAAAACCTTAATTCTCTATATAAAAAACATAAATACCGATGAACCCCTACCACAAAAGGGCAGCTTATTGTTCGACGTTAAGGCAGCGGAAATCGCGCTCAGTCGCCAAAAAATAGCGTTGGATGCTATTAAATTTGATCGTGCGGTGCGTGATGATCTGCGCCTTTTACTTGTTGAACCACAAAAAGTTGCTACTCCAACGACAGTAGAAGATATACAATTTGTTCAACAACTTGATGAGTCACAACAAGAAGTTGTACAAACAGCACTCGGAACACAAGATTTTTTAATTGTGCAGGGGCCTCCTGGGACTGGTAAAACGAGAATGATTACGGAGGTGATCCTAAAAACGTTACAAAAAAATCCTGAAACGAGAATTTTACTTAGTTCACAAACCCATGTTGCGTTGGACAACGCATTAGAGCGTATTCAAGAAAATCGCGATTTAAAGTTGGTGAGAATTGGCAACCATGAAAAGGTTGCTGAAAATATTCATGTCCTCATGTTAGATGAACAAAGGCATCAATGGCAAAAACAAGCTGTTGAAAATGGAGAGAAATTTTTAACGGAATGGGCGACACAACAAAGCTTGTCCCAACAAGATATTGAAAATACCAAAGTAGCCATTTTATGGTTACAAGTTAAAGAATTATCTTCAAAAATAGTGACATTGACAGAAAAAGTAGCTGAACAAGAAAAACTGTTAAATGCCATTCGCCCTCAATCTGGTAAATCAAAAAGAAAAGCAAAATTTCCCCCTGAAACGGTTTTAAAAATTCAGTCTCTTGAAAAAGAAATTGCAGATTTAAAGAAAGAAGCAAGTTCAAGCAAGAAGGAAAGGACAGAAAGTTATGAAACACTGGGAATTAAAGGTAAGAAACGTGGACAGTTCACGCTTGAAACAATCGAAGGAGAAATCAACAAGCTTATAGATTTGAGTGATCCAAAAATGAAAATGCTGCAACAACTGCTTAGCCTTCAAGTAGAGTGGTTTGAACAGTTTGGGCGGAGTGAAAAATTTAATGTGCCTTTGCTTAAACGAGCACAAGTTGTTGCTGGTACTTGCATAGGTATTCCTAAAGAAATTCAGGATATAGATTTTGACCTTTGTATTGTTGACGAAGCTTCAAAAGCAACCGCTACGGAAGTATTAGTACCTATTTCTCGTGCTCGGCGTTGGATATTAGTGGGCGATCCCAAGCAATTACCCCCGTTCAAAGATGAGGCGAGTAAGGATGCTGGTTTTTTGAGCCGCTATGAACTGGAACAAAGCGATATTGAAACGTTGTTTGATTACTTGCTTAAAAAATTGCCAGAAAGTCATAGCAAAATGCTAAAAATTCAGCACCGCATGGTAAAACCCATTGGCGATTTGATTAGCGAGTGTTTTTATGAAGGGGAGTTACAGAGTTCAAAAAGTGACACAGACAAAACGCTACTTGAAATTTTACCGCAACCAGTCACTTGGCTGACTACCACAAGACTTTCTAATCGAAATGAACAAGCTGTTAATAAAGCAGATGGAAAAACTTATAATAATGCTTGTGAAGTCAACATTATTGTTCAATTGTTAAAACAACTCAACCAAGTTGCTGTAAAAGCTGGTAAACGTTATAGCGTCGCTATATTAACCGGATATTCAGCGCAAGTGAGTTTAATTAATCGTAAACTTGATGCTGAAATCAAAAATGGGCAAGCATTGACAATTGAGTGCAATACAGTTGATGCTTTTCAAGGACGTGAAGCCAACATTGTTATATATTCTGTGACACGTTCTAACAAAGAAGGTAAGGTTGGTTTCTTACGTGATGTAGAACGATTGAACGTTGCTTTATCTAGGGGGCAAGTTGGATTAGTAATAGTAGGAGATCATTTTTTTTGTAGAACACTCCCTCTTGAAAACCCTTTGCATAAGGTTTTAAATTATATTGAAAATCATCCTAAAAATTGTAACGTTAAGGAAACACAATGAATTTAGAAAACGCGGAACCAATGGTTGCCGATGAACCAGAAAAACTTGCAGAACAACGTCCAGAGGAAATTGCACGTCGCTACGATAATCGGGCAGGGTATGATCTTGTCAGTTGGAGAAAAGTCGGTTTACCGATATACAAAATCACGGTCCATACTTTAATTCAACTGCATAAGTCAATTCCGCCGATAGAAGAATTTGTTTTAAAGACAATCAAAGCGGGCTTATCTTCAGAAGAAGGGATTGGCGGTTTGCTGGGCTTAGAGTTTTCTCTTGTCAGAGAGGCAATGATTAATCTGAGAACCAGTGAAGATATCGACCTGATTGCACCTGACTCTTCTTCAAAACAGGTTTGGAAACTAACCAAGAAAGGGGAAGGGACGCTTCGTAATCTCAAAATAATTGTGCCGCAGGCAAGAACGTTTACTATTCATTTCGATGGACTTTTATGGCATCCACACTGGTATGGACAACATTTAGAATCCAGTTTTTTAAGGCCACGAGAATTAAAACAAGGCATGATAGAAATTTCACCTTGCCAAACGAATCAAATTGAACTATCTGACTTAAATCTGATAGAAGTGGATAGACTTCTTGAAAAGATTGAAAGTGAAAGTAGAAGAAAGGTAAAACGAGAACAAGATTTACTGGCTTTAAAAGCCATTGATAGACGAGAACGTCTTTACCAACCAGCGTTAACACTCATATACAAAGCTAAAGAGGGTGGTGATCCTCAAGTTGCATTTGTTATTGATGGTATTTTGTCTGAAAAACATGAGGCTGCTTTCGCTCGTTCTAATGGAGTCAAGAAACATCGTATTTTTGAATCACTTCAAGTCAATGATTCACGTCATCTTGTTGAACAAGAGTTGGGAACTGATGTTAAGCAATCGTTAGATAAAAGTGAAACACTGAAAACAGAAGTTACATCTGTTCAAACTCAAATAGAAACCACTCAAAAAAATATTGAGCAAGTACAAACTGATGAGGAAAAGGTTGCTTTAGAACAAAGGATTGTCGAATTGCAACATCAAATCGAAGAACTCAAAAAGCAACAAAATTCTGTTCCTATTCGTTGGTTAGAAGTTTATGAACATCGCCCTCTTCTAGAAAAAGTTCTAAACGATAGCAGAGAACGTCTTTTAATTATTTCACCTTGGATTCGAGCAAGTGCAACTAATCGCAAACTGATTGGACAAATTGAAAAACTCCTTAAAGTCAACGTAAAAGTTTTTATTGGATATGGTTTAGGAGAAGAAGACGAAAAAAGTGAATATGATGCTAAAACAGAAGAAAAAATACAAAGATTAGCACGTCGTTACAATAATTTTTATCTCAAGCGTTTAGGTGATACTCATGCCAAAATTCTCATTTCTGATAAAAAATTGGCTGTTGTCACCAGTTTTAATTGGCTTTCTTTCAAAGGCGACCCAAATAGAGAATTTCGTGATGAAAGAGGGACACTAATCTCTGAACCACAGAAGATTGATGAACTGTTTGATAGTTATATGGAAAGATTTAATGAGCCAGCGTAGGGTGCATCCTACGCACCATTAATTGAATCTGCGCCAAGATTTTTCTATTCCTCGTTTTAACATTATTGCGACTGTCAACTTATCGTAAGAGATTTCATAGTCGATTATTGAAATTAGCCCCTTCGCTCAAAAGCGGTGGGGCTTTTTTTATGGCTTCACTTCAATAGATATCCAAGACTTAAATAATGTTCAATCCTAAAACGTGAGATAAAATTTAAGTGGAATCAATTTTTAGAAATTCATATCAATTGAACCCTAGCAACAACAAAGAGTATTTATAAAAAAGGATTAAACTCAATACCGCAAAATTGAACATAAATAGAGGATCGTGTATAATAAACGACTAAAAATCAGTTTCTAGTTTCAACTCGCCTTCTTTGTCATTGTATTCCCACATCACATCGGTGCGTTGTAACGATAATATAAAATCAATTACTTAAATACCTTATCTATCACAAAGAGTACCCGCGTGGGAACTCGCTAAGAAATTTTGATAATCTATTCAGCCATATTAAGTACTGAACCACAAATTATCTGGTATTTTGGAATCCACAGCTTTCGTTTTGGAAATTCGCCCAAACCTGAAGGTTTGGACTCCAAAATACCTCAAAACTTATGCTTCAGTACTTAAGAACATTCAACCTATTTTATCTAAGGAAAACATGTTATGGAAACGATTCAATCAATACACGTTCTTCAAACACTTGACCGACTTATCAACGAGATGAAGATACTTCGTAGCCAAGTAGTCGCGTCGTTAGAAAATCCTGCAGCTAAAACAATTAGTTCCATTCAAAAAGCCACATCTTTAGAAAATTCTTCTTCTAAAACAATCAGTTCTATTCGAGAAACCGAATATTTTGGTATGTGGGCAAATCGTGAAGACATGCCTGAAGGTTCATCAAGAGCATGGCTTGAACAATTGCGTTCTACACAGTGGAACCGTTCATTATGAAAGGAAAATTACTTGATACAACAGCACTCATTGATTTATTTAGAGGTAACGAGAAAGCTGCCGATTTTATAGAAAAAGCCCACAATGCTAAAATCCCTCTTTTTATATCAGTGATTTCCGCAATGGAATTGGCAGCCGGATGTCGCAATCAAATTGAAGTTGAAAAAACTAAGAAAATACTTGCTGACTTCAGCTTGATTCATCTTTCGCCTGGTGCAACAGCTAAAGCTTATGAACTAATGTTGGAGTATAGTAAAAGTCATGGTTTAACAATACCCGATGCTTTGATTGCTGCCACAGCCCTCACAGAGGGTATTGAATTGGCGACTGACAATGATCGTCATTTTATTATGATTTCAGATTTAATAGTGAAACGTCCTTATTAGTCAAATAGGGTGGGCAACCTTTTTTTCTGATTTCCACGAACCGAAGTTCCTACCTATTCTGGACGTGCCAGCCTCTCGTTTTTGCTAATAAGCAAAACTTCTACATATTCATGTTAAATATCAGGAGCATGAGGTTGTTGTATCTATACCTGATGGTGATATTCTTGAAGGAAGCATACCATCATCAAAAATGAAAATACTTCAAGCCTGGATCGAAATACATCAAGATGAACTTGTAGCTGATTGGGAATTGGCAGTATCAGGGGAACAGCCGTACAAAATAGAGCCATTGAGGTAAGAAGATGAACCCAAGGGTAAGTAAAGTATCAGCTACCAATGATTATCAATTAAAGCTTTTGTTCACCAATGGTGAGCAAGGAGTTTATGATTGTTCTAGCCTTCTTAATTTTGGTGTATTCAAAGAGCTAAAAAACAAACATTATTTTACTCAAGCAAAAGTAATTGATGGTACTATAGTGTGGCCCCATGAGCAAGATATTTGTCCTGATACGCTATATTTGGATTCAATAAAAGAAATGCCTAACAAGACAAAACCGAGGCAGTGAATCACATCATTCCTTCCTCAATAGTTTTTCTGGTTCCCACTTGCTAGAGTGGGAATCCATTCGGGACGCGCCAGCGTCCCGTTTTTAGGCAGCACGTAGGTTGGACTGACGAGAGGAAGTCCAACATTTTGGAGTTATTACCTTGAACTTGTAGCAAGCAATGACGATTGGCAGATAGATTCTCGTGCCAATGAAATTGCAGCTTTGCCTGCCAACTTGAGATTAACAAATCCTACTGATGCGGGTTTGTTGCTAGATTTACCAGTGGGGGCTTATACAGTCACTTTAAGTTCTGTGGGTACAAAAGGACTTGGGTTAGTGGGAGTGGATGCAGTTGATTAGCTTGCGTTGCATCAAACCTGACAGGTTTTGAAAACCTGTCAGGTTTTAATTATCAACAAAGGTGAGAAGAAATTCTCGCCTTTTTTTGTGCAAATCCCAAAAATGGGTCTCAAAATTAGATTTTAAGACGTTGGAAAAAGTCAGTAGTCATTATGTCAGCGTGATAGAGAAGATGATGTCATTTGGAAAGTCCGTTGGCATCATCTGGATGAATGGCTGTATATTTACTTATTGATGGAATTTCAATCCCGTGTGGATCGCTTTATGGCAGTGCGTCTTATGGTTTACATTGGAATGTTTTATCAAGATTTGATTAAGAATGCTTTCTTACAGGACGCAGAGCGTCCATAAATGGATTCCCAAACAGAGTTTGGGAACCAGAAGAAGAAGGTGCGTAGGACGCATCCTAGATTCCCTCTTGTTTTTAAACTTGTTTTTAAAATTGACATCATAGGGAGGCTCACACTCAAGGGAGGGATTATTTCCTGTTTATTTATACTTCAGTGCCAAGTCAGATTATCAAGTTAAATCTATGTTTTGGAAAATAACCTGACGAAATAATTCATCCAAAGCTTCTGAATGCTGTTGAACTTTTTTTCTTGGATAAGAAAGCAAAGATAATCTTGGTAATTCATGCATTATAAAATCAGTAATGATGGAAGGTACAATTTCTGAACTGGATTCTTTGCCTTGTTTTTTGTGCTGTAATAATTCAAAAATTGCTGTTTTTAAAGCAGAATTTTCAACTTGTTCCAACAAAGTGTCAAAAGACATAGGTACAATACCTAAGTTTGCTTCAATCCAACGACAAGCAAATATAGGTCTTAGCACATAAAAAATCTTTTTGAGGTTGATAACTTCGTTTTGTAAATGTCGTCGGACAGTGTTTTTAGCCAGATGTAGATAATGATGATGACAAGCTGGCGGTGAAAAATAAACCGGAGCAAGCTTTCTTATTTTATCAATAATCTCTGATTTTTCTTGATAAACAATGGGTGAGAATAGCCATTCAAATAATACAGCATTCGATTTTCTTAACAACCTCAATGCTTTCCTGATATCCCACCCGTTGATATCAAGCAGTCCTTCTATTGGACATTCAATCACATCAGGTTTTTTGTTAATAGATAAGTACCATTCTGGACGATGGACATATAAAAATCTGACATCAAAATCACTGTCTTGTGAAGGGAATCCCCAAGCGCGGCTACCAGATTCACACGCCAAAAATATGCTGACAGATTTATCTTGTTCTATTGTTTGTAAATGTTGTTGTATTTGTTTTTGCATTTTATTCTGTCCAATAAGAGTTTCGGGAAAGTAGCGAAGCTCCATTCATTCGGGAAACACTATATCTTCAGTCAAAATTTTATCATATTCTTTTATATTCAAGGAGCCAAATTTTTCTTGCGTTTTTCAAGGAAATACCGTAGCATAAATGGATTTTTTTTAATACTCTGGAGACAACTATTGAAATTATTTTTGCAATAGTGCCAATTTTATTCTCTTTTTATTCTCTAGCTTGAAATATATCGCTTTTTTTAAAAATAATAAAAAATAATTTATTTTAAAATGAGAATATATTGCCCATATCCACTCACTTTTAGCTATTTAAACTCAATATCTCTCACTTTATTAACTTA
>JAUCGK010000159.1 GCA_030378085.1 Candidatus Parabeggiatoa sp. HSG14 | reverse complement strand
TGTTATATTTCCTTATTTGTTAAATGAAGGAAAAGCAAGTCCTATGTCAGAAGATTATATGGGGCAAAATTTTCCGAAAGGATATCAATACTTAAAAGACAACGAAACGACTTTAAGAGCGAGAGAACGAGGACGATTTGATAACTCAGAAGAATGGTTTTTATTTGCTAGAAAACAAGGGATAAGTCACGTTGAGCAAAAGAAAATAATAACACCTGAGATTTCTTTTGGTACAAATATGACTTTAGATAGAGGAACATTTTATCATAATACAAAATGTTATAGCTTTCTTAAAAAAGAAGAAATAAAAGAGGATTATAAATTTTGGTTATCCGTTTTTAATTCAACATTAATGTGGTTTTTTATAAGCAATACTGGGTATGAATTACGAGGTGGTTATTTTACATTTAAAACCAAATATTTAGAGCCATTTCCACTCCCAAAATTGGGAAATATAAATGAACAAAAGCCTTTTGTAGAAAAAGCCGACCAAATGTTAGCTTTAAACAAGAAACTACAAGAGAAAAAAATCAAATTTCTCAACCGCATAACCAGCAATTTAGCCATAGCAAAAATCACGAAAAAACTAGACGCTTTTTACAATTTTGATTTCAAAACCTTGGTAAGCGAACTCAAAAAACAAAAAGTCATTCTCTCCCTCGTACAACAAGACGAATGGGAAGAATATTTTGCCGCCTACAAAACTGAAATTAACCAAATTCAAACTCAGATAAGTACCACCGATAAAAAAATTGACAAGATGGTTTATGAACTTTATGGGTTGACTGAGGAAGAGATTGGGATTGTGGAAGGAAACATATAGACGTTCAGAAAAATAGTTGGAGCCAAACCTTCGAGGTTTTTAAAACCTCGAAGATTTAAAAGTGAAATTATTTATCTGATAAAAGGTAGGAATAACATGACAAACGAACTTAAAACTTTTTATGAATTCTTTTTAAAACCTAATTTAACGAGACTTGAAGAACAACGTCACAGCATTGTCGGTAAGTTAAAAATTATTTTAATGATCTATGGCATCTTTATGATCATTGCCGTTTTAACATTGTGGAGTCTTTTTACAACTCTCAATATGTGTGTTGAACTTGGACTCATTGTTACAGCAATTATTGTTGCCATGATACTTTTTTCTTGGGAAACCTGGTATCTATATAAGAAGTTGCAATCGGATTATGGACAAAATTTCAAACAAATTATTATTCGTCCTCTTGTTCGCTTTGTTGATGACGGTTTAAATTATGAGCCTAACAAAATAATTCCTCTTAAAGATTTTCACGCGAGTCATTTCTTTAAGCATAAGTATGGTAAAGAAATTGATAAATGGAAAGGAGAAGATTATGTGGAGGGAACACTTGGTAAAACATCAATAGCATTTTCTGAGGTTAATGCACAAGAAGGAATAGGAGACTCTAGTGTAATAATTTTTCATGGATTATTTTTTAAGTTCAATTTTAACTTGAATCTTAAAGGAGTTACAACAGTTTCAGTCCATAAACCAGATATTATGGGGCTTGGCAAATTATGGTCATTTGAGGATAACAAAATACTGTTAAACGATCCTGAATTAAACCGTCATCTTGCCATTTATAGCAATAATCCTACGATGGCAAACCAGTTTTTTAATAATAATTTTCTACATCATCTTTTGGCATTTTACCGCCGTATCAAACTGCCAATATATTTGTCTCTTGTTGATGGCAAGTTATATTTAGCAATATCCGTCAAAAAAAATTTGTTTGAGGCGAAACTGTCTAAGCCAGTTAGTTTTGAACTTATCAAAGAGTCTCTTGATTATCTGCGACTTGGTATTGAAATTGTGGAAATGGTAAAAGGTACAAATGCTCAATTTAAGCAATCGCCTCCACCAAATATTTCTACAGATAACCAAATTGATAGTTCTAAAATCAACTCGGTAACTTCAATTTGGTCAAATATCAATCTGACACTTTCTGAACAATTTAAGATATTTTATGAAACCTATTTAACGCCTAAATTGTTGATGTTTGAAAAACAACGTGAAGCCATTGCAAAAAAGAAAGACAAAAGTAATGTGTTATTAAAAACTACTCGTATAGTTATGCTTGTCGGTTTTTTTCTTTTTTTCGTTGCAATTACTTTGAGTGAATTGTCAGAAAGTTATAAAATGTACTACGATCTCAAAGTTGTTGCTTTTTTGAGTCTGATTATAGCTGTGTTATCTCCCATAATAGGAACGAATAAAAAAAGCAAGTTTTTTCTGTTCTTGTCTGAAATGGAAGTTTTATCTTATAAGGCTCATTTCAAAACAGATATTATCGGTAGCATTGTCAAATTTGTTGATGATAGACTGACTTTTGGGCCAGAAAAACAAATTCCTATCACTGAATTTCGAGCGAGTATGCTGTGGGAAGAATCCAGTGAGAGTAAAATTGCTCAGTGGCTTATGCCGTGGAAAGAATCCAGTGAAAGTAAAATTGCTCAATGGGGAGGAGAAGACTACATCCAAGGTATTTTAGATCACAATATTGAAATGAGATTGGCTGAGATTCATAAATTGAAGCCTAAAAAATCTGATAAAACTTCCAAAGGACTATTTTTCATTTTTGACTTTAAAAATATAGATTTTGGACGAACTACAATCATCTTGCCAAGGGAAAGAAGTAGGAAAATATCCAAAAAGGATATTAACCTAAATTTAGTTCGCCTAAATGACTCAGAATTTGAACAAGAATTTGTTGTCTATAGTAGTGATGACTCAATATTTTTGTTACCTCGATTCCAACAAAGTATCTTGGCATTTTACCGCCAGATAAACAAACCCATGTCTTTATCCTTAGTCAATGGCAAACTTTATATGTTAATAACGACTGAAAAGGATTTATTTGAAGCACCAGTTGATGAAACTGTCTTAAATTTTGAACTCTTCAAAGAATTTTTTGAATATCTGTATTTTGGCAAACAGATTGGGGAAGAGTTAAATGTTGATGTTTTGAGAATAAGGCGTGAAACTCCCTGAATAACTCGGTAAAAAATTAATGTCTAAATCATCCTCTAAAAAATTTTGTGATTCATGGTTTTGTCGTATCACAGTTATCTTCGTGACTCTTCCAATTAGTTTTTTTGCATTCACTCTGTTTTATACATTGTTATCATGCAATGAAGAAAATGCGATATATCGTGCTAAAGCACTAGAAAAAGCTGAAAATATTATTTTTGATAAAGGTAGCCAACTGATTCATGTGATTGGTTATGTGTTTACAAATGATACGTTAGAAGATAAAACATTTAATATTTCTGTTCCTTCTGCCATTAAGTTACGACGCATAGTAGAAATGTACCAGTGGAAGGAAATTATCCATGAAACTGATGATTCTGGTTATGAGTATATTTATAAAAAATTATGGTCAAAACATTATTTAAATTCTAGTCGTTTCAATAAGAAAAGTTATCATAATCCCATGCCATTACGAGGAAAAACTTTGGTTGCTGAAAAAATAACTCTTGGCGAATTTACCCTGTCTCCTAGTCTGATTGCTAAAATAAATCGTTATGAGCATTTGAAGATAACAGAAAATACATTAATGCTCAGTAAGTTATACAATCGAAAGTTGCAGATTAATCAAGGCGATTACTATCTAGGTAATGATCCCAACAATCCTCAAATTGGTGATTTGCGCGTAAAATTTGAAGTGATTTACTCCCAAGATATTAGCGTCATTGCTAGACAAATTGGTTCACAGCTATCTGCTCACCAAACCAAACAAGCCGATTTAAGTCTTCCATATTTTGATAAAATGAATGAAAAAGCGGGCTACATTGAACTACTTGAGTATGGTGTTGTGGATGCTAAAAGAATGCTTATAAATGCGAAAATAGAAAATTTTATCAATAAATCACCTGCAAGAATAGGAGGATTTTTCATCCTATTTATTAGTATTTATATGCTATCCATCGTATTAAGCAGACTGGAAATATTTTTACCTTTTATCAGTCGTTTAGTTGAATGGAGCAGAAATTGGATTTCTTTAGCTTTCGTGGCTATTGCCGTATCTTTCGTGACTATCGCATTTTTTTGGTTAGATTATAAGCCAATATTAGCCATGATATTGATAGCAACCGCAATAGGTTTTTTAGGATTGTTGAAATTAACCTATCAATTGCAAGAAGCACCACCATTGCTAGAACCAGTATTAAATCTAAATCCTGAAAAAATGATACCGCATAAAAAGGAAAACAGGTAGCGAGCGTAAAGACTTACATTGAAGTGAAGCTGTATTCTGATATAGCGTTTCCCGATTGGATAAAGTACAACCTTCCCTAAATCCCCTCCCCTTAATTAAAGGACTTGTACCTGACGCAATCGGGAAACGCTATACAAATAAACTTACATGCCAATCTTCCAAAAATCCATCATCCAAAAACACCTTGCACATCTTGAACAAAGCCAGCTTGATGAAGCTTTCAACAAATTTAAACACAATTACAGTGTTGATAAAATTCAACAAATAAAAACGCTTAAAGAAGAGGAATACCAAGACGGTTTTTTGCGTGATATTTTTGTGGATGTGTTTGGTTATGTTTTAAAACCAGATGATAATTTTAATTTGGTGAGAGAATTTAAGAATCAAACAGATGGCAAAAAAGCAGATAGTGCAATTCTTAAAGAAAATAATGCTATCGCCGTCATCGAACTAAAATCAACTAAAACCAAAGATTTAAAAAGTATTACGCAACAAGCGTTTAATTACAAAAATAATCAACCGCACTGTCAATATGTCATTACCTCGAATTTTCAAAAACTGCGGTTTTATATTGATTATGCCAATGAGTATGAAGAATTTGATTTATTTCATTTAGACAAAGTGGCGTTTGCTTTGCTCTATCTCATTTTAAATAAAGAGAGTTTGCTTAATGGTTTGCCTTTACAACTTAAAGAGGAAACAAAATGCCATGAAGAAAATATCTCGGCGCAATTTTATAAAGACTACTCCCAATTTAAGCAAGAGGTTTTTGCTAATTTAACCAAGGATAACCCGCAATTTGACCAATTATTGCTGTTTAAAAAATCTCAGAAATTTTTAGATCGCTTGTTGTTTGTGTTTTTTGCGGAAGATACGGGATTGGTTCCCCCTAATTCGATTGCTACTGAAGTTGAAAATTGGCAAAAGTTAAAGGAACTTGCGGCTTATGATTCTTTGTATAATCGCCTTAAAAAATTCTTTCAAAATCTCAATAGTGCTTATAAATCTTCAGGTTATGAGATTCCCGCTTATAATGGTGGTTTATTTGCAACGGATAAAATTTTAGACAAGTTAGTCATTGATGATGAAATACTACAAAATAATCTGCTGAAATTAGCCGCTTATGATTTTAATACCGAATTAGATGTCAATATTTTAGGACATATTTTTGAGCATTCCTTGAATGAATTAGAAGAGATTGCGGCTAAAATTGCGGGAGTGGTAACTGATAAAGGGAAAACAAAACGTAAAAAAAATGGTATTTTTTACACGCCCAAATACATTACCCAATATATTGTCGAAAATACGCTAGGAATGCTTTGTACCGAAAAACGTCAAGAACTGAACTTAGTCGATATTGAGTTTGACGAATCGTATTGGAGAAAAGATACTTCGCTTTCAGCAAAAGGCAAGAAATTGTTTAAAGCGTTAGAAGCTTATAAAAATTGGTTGTTGACGCTAAAGATACTTGATCCCGCTTGTGGTTCAGGCGCGTTTTTGAATCAAGCCTTAAACTTCTTAATCGCGGAACATCAAGAGATTGACAATATCATTGCTGATTTAACAAATGCCATGCCCAAGTTTTATGATACCGATAAGATGATTTTGGAGAAGAATATTTATGGCGTGGATATTAATGAAGAAAGCGTTGAAATTGCACGACTTTCTTTGTGGTTACGCACGGCTAAAAAAGGCAGAAAACTGTCTAACTTAAGCCGCAATATTAAATGTGGTAATTCGTTGATTGATGATCCGGCTGTGGCTTTTGATAAGGCTTTTGATTGGAATAAGGAATTTTCAAAGATTATGGGGAAAGGTGGGTTTGATGTGGTGATTGGGAATCCGCCTTATGTGAATGGAAATGATTTAAAGAAAAATCTCAGTGAAGATGAATATTTATTTTTAAAAAGGAACTATATAACAGCAAAAGGAACTGTGGACCTATATATATATTTCTTTGAAAGAGGTGTAAATATTGTAAATAGAAGTGGAATACTTTCATATATTACGCCTAACAGGTTTTTATCAGCAAGTTATGGCAAAGCTTTGCGAGAATATTTAGTTGAAAAAAGTGAAATCGTATCATTAATTGATTATTCTGATAAGTCTGTTTTTCCTGATGCAAGTACATATCCTGTTATTTCGTTTATAAAACATAAAACTAGAAACAAATATCAAGTATTAACTGGCAGATTTAATGAATCAACTAAGCAATTAATTGGAAAAAATTGTTCATCTGAAAAGCTGAATATATTAAACGATTCAATTCTTGGCTTTCTTTTAAATGATAAGCTTGAGATAACTGAAAAAGTGATATCACAAGGTGAGTCTCTAGAAAATGTGGGTAAAATAAATGCGACTTCGACAGCAAAGGAAGCAGATATTTATTCAAGCCTGATTAATAAAGAAGAAGGATACAAATTAATTAATACAGGTACTATTGACCCTTATATTGCGAATTGGGGATTTGACGATTTGGTAGATAAAGGAAATAAGATAAAAAGACCTTATTTACCTGAAAACAACGATCTTATATCTCCAAAAAGATATAAATTATATCATTCCCCAAAAATTATTATTTCTAAAATAGGGCTACAGTGTGAAGCATTTTATGATAAAAAGGGAGAATATTCATCCATAAATACGAATTGTATTCATTCCTTTAATGACAATTATTTGCCTGAATATGTGCTTTGTTGGCTTAATTCTAAATTATATAACTATTTATTTGAATGTTTTTTTGATGGTTTGAGAATGTCAGGAGGCTATCTATTATACTCAGCACCTAATTTAAGAAATACATACATCAAAGCAATACCTTTTGATTCTCAAATGAATTTTATAGAAAAAGCCGATTTGATGTTTTCATTAAACAAAGAGCAACAAGAAAAGAAAACCAAATTTCTCAATCGCATAACCAGCAATTTAGAAATCACAAAAATTTCTAAAAAATTAGAGGCTTTCTACAATTTTGATTTCAAAACCTTTGTAGCCGAACTCAAAAAACAAAAAGTCACTCTCTCCCTCGTACAAGAAGACGAATGGGAAGAATATTTTATTGCTTACAAAACTGAAATAAACCAACTTCAAACTCAGATAAGTACCACCGATAAAGAAATAGACAAGATGGTTTATGAACTTTATGGATTGACTGAGAAAGAGATTGGGATTGTGGAAGAAAGCATGTAACTATCGTTAAACAGACAAAAGGAATTAACACTATGCCAATCTTTCAAAAATCAGTTATCCAAAAACACCTCGCACATCTTGAACAAAGTAAGCTTGATGCAGCCTTCAACAAATTTAAACACAATTACAGCGTTGATAAAATTCAACAAATAAAAACGCTTAAAGAAGAGGAATATCAAGACGGCTTTTTGCGTGATATTTTTGTGGATGTGTTTGGCTATGTTTTAAAACCGGATGAAAATTTTAATTTGGTGAGAGAATTTAAGAATCAAACAGATGGCAAAAAAGCAGATGGTGCGATTCTCAAAGAGAGTAATGCTATCGCCGTTATTGAATTAAAATCAACTAAAACCAAAGATTTAAAAAGTATTACCCAACAAGCGTTTAATTACAAAAATAATCAACCGCATTGTCAATATGTCATCACCTCGAATTTTCAAAAACTACGGTTTTATATTGATTATGCCAATGAGTACGAAGAATTTGATTTATTTAATTTAGACAAAGTTGCGTTTTCTCTACTCTATCTCATTTTAAATAAGGAGAGTTTGCTTAATGGTTTACCTTTACAGCTAAAGGATGAAACGAAGTGCCATGAAGAAAATATCTCGGCGCAATTTTATAAAGACTACTCCCAATTTAAGCAAGAGGTTTTTGCTAATTTAACCAAGAATAATCCGCAGTTTGACCAATTATTGCTGTTTAAAAAATCTCAGAAATTTTTAGATCGTTTGCTGTTTGTGTTTTTTGCGGAAGATACGGGTTTGGTTCCCCCTAATTCGATTGCCACTGAAGTTGAAAATTGGCAAAAGTTGAAGGAACTTGAGGCTTATGACTCTTTGTATAACCGCTTGAAAAAGTTTTTCAATCATCTCAATAAAGGACATCAAAACATTCCCGCTTATAACGGTGGTTTATTTGCAGCCGATAAAATTCTAGACAAGTTGGTTATTGCTGATAAAGTCTTGAAAGATAATCTATTGAAGCTCGCTGCTTATGATTTTAATACCGAATTGGATGTCAATATTTTAGGGCATATTTTTGAACATTCTTTGAATGAATTGGAAGAGATTGCAGCTAAGATTGAGGGAGCTACGACTGATAAGGGAAAAACAAAACGTAAGAAAGACGGCATTTTTTATACACCAAAATACATTACGCAATATATTGTCGAAAACACGCTGGGAACGCTTTGTACTGAAAAACGCCAAGAACTGAATCTCGTTGATATTGAGTTTGATGAATCGTATTGGAGAAAAGATACTTCGCTTTCGGCAAAAGGCAAGAAATTGTTTAAAGCGTTAGAAGCTTATAAAAACTGGTTGTTGACGCTAAAGATACTTGATCCCGCTTGTGGTTCTGGCGCGTTTTTAAATCAAGCTTTGAACTTCTTAATCGCGGAACATCAAGAGATTGACAATATCATTGCTGATCTGACGAATGCCATGCCCAAGTTTTATGATACCGATAAGATGATATTGGAAAAGAATATTTATGGCGTGGATATAAATGAAGAAAGCGTTGAAATTGCACAACTTTCTTTGTGGTTACGCACTGCCAAGAAAGGAAGGAAACTCTCTAATTTAAGTCGTAATATTAAATGTGGTAATTCGTTGATTGATGATCCGGCTGTGGCTTTTGATAAGGCTTTTGATTGGAATAAAGAGTTTCCAAAAATTATGGAAAATGGTGGGTTTGATGTGGTGATTGGGAATCCGCCTTATGGCGCAGATTTATGTGAAAAAAATTGGTTAAAACAAACATATAAAGAAACAAGTTTTGGGAATATTGATTCTTATAAATATTTTGTGCAAAAGGGAATTTTGCTCCTTAAAATACATGGCATAATTAGCTATATAATACCTGATTCTTATTTAGAAAAAGAGTATTTTAAAGACTTGCGAGAATATGTTGTAAATAATTTTGAAATTATCAAAAATATAAAGTTGGGTGATAATGTTTTCGATGAAGTCAACTTACCAACAGCAATAATTACACTCTTAAATAAAGGTAAAAAATACTCCTCATTTTTATTTTTGGATATTTCAGCAGATTTTAAAAAATTAGAGAAAATGTACTCCTCAAATAAATTTATTCGAGAAATACCTAATTTTTCTGATACATTTATTATCAATAAAAGTATTGTCAATAAGAAAGATACAATAAGACTAATTGATGCTTTTGAACAAGTAATGGGTGTAAAAGTTTACCAAAAAGGAAAAGGCAAGCCAAAGCAAACAACCTATGAAAAAATGAATAATGTTTTTATTTCAACAACAAAGAGTGAACAATTTCAATATAAATTTGTTTCGCAAGGTATTTATAGATACTTTTTTGATGAAACTAAAAGTGAATTTATTAATTATGGAGAATGGCTTGCAGAACCAAGAGAAATAAGGATATTTGATTCGCCAAAAGTAATTATCAGGGAAATAGTAAATCCACGAATATTTTCAGTTTTCATAGAAGAATCTGCAGTTGTGAAAAATATTGCCGCAGTTGTTATTGAAAGAACAGAAAATTATTCATTAAAATACTTGCTTGCATTGATAAATTCTAAGCTTTTATCTTATTATGTTGAAGAACAATCAGCCAAAAGTAGCAATAAAAGTTATCCGAGCTTTAATTCTAAATTGATCAAAAATATACCCATCAAACAAATTTCAGGAGAAGCTCAACAACCTTTCATAGAAAAAGCCGACCAAATGTTGGCTTTAAATAAAAAGCTACAAGAGAAAAAAACCAAATTTATCAACCGCATAACCAGCAATTTAGCAATCGCGAAAATCACTAAAAAATTAGAAACTTTCTACAATTTTGATTTCAAAACCTTGGTAAGCGAACTCAAAAAACAAAAAGTCACTCTCTCCCTCGTACAAGAAGACGAATGGGAAGAATATTTTATTGCTTACAAAACTGAAATTAACCAACTTCAAACTCAGATAAGTACCACCGATAAAGAAATAGACAAGATGGTTTATGAACTTTATGGGTTGACTGAGGAAGAGATTGGGATTGTTGAGGAAAACATTTAGCCAAAGTAGATGCCATCCTGGCATCTACCTTTTTATTAGTTAAATCAGAAATTAATACCATGCCAATCTTCCAAAAATCCATCATCCAAAAACACCTTGCACATCTTGAACAAAGCCAGCTTGATGAAGCTTTCAACAAATTTAAACACAATTACAGCGTTGATAAAATTCAACAGATAAAAACGCTTAAAGAAGAGGAATATCAAGACGGTTTTTTGCGCGATATTTTTGTAGACGTGTTTGGCTATGTTTTAAAACCGGATGAAAATTTTAATTTGGTGAGAGAATTTAAGAATCAAACCGATGGCAAAAAAGCGGATGGTGCGATTCTTAAAGAGAATAATGCTATCGCTGTCATCGAATTAAAATCCACCAAAACCAAAGACTTAAAAAGTATTACGCAACAAGCGTTTAATTACAAAAATAATCAACCGCACTGTCAATATGTCATCACCTCGAATTTTCAAAAACTACGGTTTTATATTGATTATGCCAATGAATATGAAGAATTTGATTTATTTCATTTAGACAAAGTCGCATTTTCTCTACTCTATCTCATTTTAAATAAAGAGAGTTTGCTTAATGGTTTACCTTTACAGCTAAAGGATGAAACGAAATACCATGAAGAAAATATCTCGGCGCAATTTTATAAAAACTATTCGCAATTTAAGCAAGAGGTTTTTGCTAATTTAACCAAGAATAATCCGCAGTTTGACCAATTATTGCTGTTTAAAAAATCTCAGAAGTTTTTAGATCGTTTGTTGTTTGTGTTTTTTGCGGAAGATACGGGCTTGGTTCCCCCTAATTCGATTGCCACTGAAGTTGAAAATTGGCAAAAATTAAAGGAACTTGATATTTATGATTCTTTGTATAATCGCCTTAAAAAGTTTTTCAATCATCTCAATAAAGGGCATCAAGATATTCCTGCTTATAACGGTGGTTTATTTGCAGCGGATAAAATTTTAGACAAGTTGGTTATTGCCGATAAAGTCTTGAAAGATAATCTATTGAAACTCGCTGCTTATGATTTTAATACCGAATTGGATGTCAATATTTTAGGACATATTTTTGAACATTCCTTAAACGAGTTGGAAGAAATTACGGCTAAAATTGAGGGAGTAGCGACTGATAAGGGAAAAACAAAACGTAAGAAAGATGGCATTTTTTACACGCCCAAATACATTACTCAATATATTGTTGAAAACACGCTGGGAACACTTTGCGCCGAAAAACGCCAAGAACTGAATTTAATCAATATTGAGTTTGATGAATCGTATTGGAGAAAAAATACTTCGCTTTCGGCTAAAGGAAACAAATTATTTAAGACATTGGAAGCTTATAAAAATTGGTTGTTAACGCTAAAGATACTTGATCCCGCTTGTGGTTCTGGCGCGTTTTTGAATCAAGCCTTAAACTTCTTAATTGCAGAACATCAAGAGATTGACAATATCATTGCTGATTTAACGAATGCCATGCCCAAGTTTTATGATACCGATAAGATGATATTGGAAAAGAATATTTATGGCGTGGATATAAATGAAGAAAGCGTTGAAATTGCACAACTTTCTTTGTGGTTACGCACGGCTAAAAAAGGCAGAAAACTGTCTAATTTAAGCCGTAATATTAAATGTGGTAATTCGTTGATTGATGATCCGGCTGTGGCTTTTGATAAGGCTTTTGATTGGAATAAGGAATTTCCGAAGATTATGGGGAATGGTGGGTTTGATGTGGTGATTGGGAATCCGCCTTATGTAAGATTACAAGGTTTAAAGGCAAGTTATGCAACAGAATCTTCTTTTTATGAGAAGAAATATAAATCGGCTACTGCTAATTATGATATTTATGTTTTGTTTATAGAAAAAGCTTTTCAACTAATAAATAAAAAAGGTAATGCTTGTTTTATCCAACCACATAAGTTTTTAATATCTGAATTTGGCAAAGGTTTAAGAGAATTTTTAGTAGAAAATAAAGCCGTTGAATCAATTTTACATTTTGGTTCAAATATAGTTTTCAAAGAGGCTTCTACTTATACTTGTATTTTGAAATTATCAC
>JAUCGK010000431.1 GCA_030378085.1 Candidatus Parabeggiatoa sp. HSG14 | reverse complement strand
GATTTTATTAAAGAATATGCACGAAATAAAATCGACAACTAAACTTGCCAGATTTTGGAAACCTGTCAGGTTTTTTCTACAGAATTTAGAGAAGATACTAAAAAACTATAGCATCAGTTTTAACCCAAGTGATTTCTTATAAATAACTGTTTTTCCATTATTCTCAGCTAATAACCTATTTAAACCGATTTTTTATAACCGTTTGATTTATAAATGTTTATTAAATATTACTTCCAAAAGTGGAGACACACGGCTGTGTGTTTCTACTGCGTAACATCAGAAATAATTTAGGAATGAGGAATTTAATAATTTGCAAAATTTTGGTGCTAAACCTGACAGATTTTTAAAACCGTCAGGCTTCAACTTTCGTATTTTATTGAATCCTTATTCCTTACCCATAAGTTGGGGCAAACCTGACAGGTTTTTAAAACCAGTTTAGTTGTCGTAGTTATTTTATGTACGTTCCTAAACTAAAATTTTGACTCCTTTTTCATTTTCCAATAAATAATGCTTAAATCTGAACTCATTCTCCCCCGTCTAAAAAAGCGTGGTAAAAAAATAGAGCCACTGGCTTTACCGGCTGATTATCATTACCTGGGTATTGCTAATGAATTAATACAATTAGTGAAGGCTTATGTAGGACAGAGTCGGGGGGAATTGGCGGATGCTTTGCGGATTTATGAGGGAGATAGTTTGGATTATCGGATTATTCGCGGTTTGGCGAATGTATTAGAAAGTCGTTGCATTTTTGGTAATGATTTGCCCATGCATCCGGTTGAGTTACGAACAGCCCTTTTTAAATTAGGGCCCGTCATGATTAAAAATGATTTGTTAACAGCAACAACACGAATACAAGCGGTGACAGAAACAGCAGCTCATTTTGGTCTCACCACAGAACAAGTAGAACAAACTTTATTTGCTGATTTACTTGAAGAAAGAATTTTATTGGGGAGTGGCGAAATTATGACACCGATGGATTTAATCGCACGTTATAATTTAGAAGTAGCGCGTGGTTTATTATATTGGGCGCGGGAAGTCGATATCATTGTGCGCGATGGTTATAAGGATTTGTTTAAATACATTAAACTTTTCAAGCTAATGCACACCGTTTATCCAATCCCACAACACGGCTATAACATTATTTTACATGGTCCCATTTCGCCTTTTGTCAAATCAACGATTCGCTATGGACTACAATTTGCTAAGTTTTTTCCCGCCTTGTTATTAGGTAAAACGTGGCGCATGGATGCTTCAGTACAACCACCTGGTACAGATAGCTCATTACATTATTCTTTAGATGATAGTACCTCGTTACACTCCCACTTTAAAGCATCTGGATTATTTGATAGTCAACTTGAGGCGGATTTTGCTGCGGATTTTGAGGCGAAATATGGAGGAACAAAACGTAAATGGATATTAGCGCGTGAAGATGAACTCATCGTAGTGGGCGATACGGTAATGATTCCCGATTTTTCTCTCACCCATTGCAAAGATGGAAGACGCGCCCTCATTGAAATCATTGGTTTTTGGCATCCCCAATATTTACAACGTAAATTAAAAAAAATACGTCAAGCCAAACGCAGCAATCTTATTTTACTCCTCTATGAAAGTGCTAATGTTGCCGAGGGCGTTTTTGAAGAAATATCTGCTGGCGAAGTCCTCACCTTTAGCAAAAAGCCAGTACTAAAAGACGTGTTGGCTGCCGTGGAAAAATGTGCCGTTGTTCCAAAATAAATAGGGAGAGAAAAGGAACTCCTCAAGGATGCTCTAGAGTTCTGTACATGTCCTGTGTTGAATCTGTGACATTGGAATAAAAGAAAAAAAGGGAATAATACAAAAAGACTATAATTCTAGACGTTGTTCCGACAGAAAGTTTATAAAGGTATAAAAACATGGAAATTTCACACATTGAACACCTACTTTATGAAGATGAAGAAGGTCATATAATTGGACTAGATGAAGTTCAATTGCTTGAACCTGTACCCATAGAAAGAATTCCAGAAGTACAGAAACTCTTAGAGGAAAGTGACATCAATTTAGTTTTCCAAGCCAGTTTGGTTTTAGCCGCTTGGGGAGATAAACAAGGATTCAATAAGATTAAGGATTTGATTAATGAAAAAATACACAATAAAATTCAATTAGCCTCTCATAGACTTTATGGTTATGATAATGTTTATGATCTATTTGCAGAAGCCATAGAGATTTATGGATACACACAAGAAGATCATAAAGATATCATTGAAGCTTATCGAAAACTACTGTATTTGTATGGTGAATGTGCCTTTGAATCCAGGTTTAAAATAGCATTGTTAAATAACAAATATGATGCACTTACAAATAATATCATTGATGCTATTATTAGGGCTATTAAAAATAGGCGTTACTATCTAGCAAGCCAACTTTTACCAGTGCTAGCAAAATGGGAGTATATAGAGACCGTAAAAGAATTTATTCAAATTTTTATGCCACTCCCACAACACTCCCCAAATCATCTGGCTAATGTTGCGGAATCTCTACAATATATTAATGATAAGGAAAGTGTCTCTATCTTAAACCAACTACTGAATCATCATGATTCCTCAGTATCTGATCAAGCAAAGAAATCACTTAATTATTTAAGTCAGCATAATCCGCGTAAGGTGGAGAAAACGACAGCGAAACTTACTCAAGATGAATCTATTGCTAAGCCAGTTGTAAAATGGACACAGCAAACAAACATAGGAAGGAGAGAGCGACAACAAGCATAATATCGTAGCTTATCAGATAAATATTTTGGCCGAAATACCTGACAGGTTTTAGAAACCTGTCAGGTATGATAGCTTTGATTTTTCTGAACGTCTATAATAGCTTGTCTAAATTATGTGAAACAAGAAATTCTTTAGTCCTGCAAAAAGTACTAAAAAAACCAAAATAGTCTGAAGAGCAACTTTATGACAAGAATCAAACATGATCAATATGCGAAACAATTTCTTGCGGGATTACTTGAACAAATAGGGCAAGTGGTTACAAACCAAGAAATTTCTGGAGAACCCCTTCATGCTGACCTTTATTTTGTTCCCCAGCATGTAACTGAGGCAAAGATTAAAACGCTTGGTTTATTAGGACAAATGGCAAATAGCGGTGCCTGTTTATTGGAGCCGTTTCGCTCCCAACCTACTAACGGTGAAATTAGAACATGCTTACAAAAGCTTTTTGCTTTGCATAATCAATTACAGCGTCAACAATATAAACGGGCTAAACAAGATGACACTCAACCTAAATCTATTGAAGAAGAGGAATTACCTCATCTCTGGGTGTTGGCAACTTCAGCCTCGGATAGATTGCTGAATGATTTTAAAGCCATTTTAAAAGAGCCACATTGGTGTAAAGGCATTTATTTTTGTGGCAATGGTTTTAAAACGGCAATCATTTCGATTAACCGTTTACCAATTATCCCTGAAACTCTATTTATTCGATTATTGGGAAAAGGCAAAACGCAGCAACAAGCGATTGATGAAATACTCGCTTTTCCAAAAGATGATATAATACGTACTGAAGTGACAGAACTACTTTCGATATGGCGTATTTCTATTGAAAGCAAAAGTGGAAAAACGAAAGAAGAGGAGGAAATACTCATGAACTTATCACCCATCTATCAAAAATGGCGTGAAGAAAATTTGGAAAAAGCCATGCAGCAAGGTATGCAGCAAGGTATGCAGCAAGGTATGCAGCAAGGTATGCAGCAAGGTATGCAGCAAGGTATGCAACAAGGTATGCAACAAGGTATGCAACAAGGTATGCAACAAGGTATGCAACAAGGTATGCAACAAGGTGTGCAGCAAGGTATGCAACAAGGTGTACAACAAGGCATACAACAAGGTGTGCAACAGGGTAGTTTAGAAATGCAGCGGACATTTATAGAAAATCTCATTTCTGCCCGGTTTGGCAAAGAGGAAATACGTCCGCAAATTGTAAATTCCTTGTTACAGTTATCGCCCGAAGAATCATCACGTTTACTTATCCAAATTTCTCGTGAAGAGTTATTGGCGAAATTTGGTCATTAATGTCTGAATCAGGATTTACAGAATTTGCAAAATTTACAGGATTAAAATCAAATACATCAAATTTTTTATCGTTCCCAAATTTTATTTGGGAACGCACTGGCAAGAAGCTTTGCTTCAATATTTTTAACTTGGTTTTAATATTTATCAGCAGTCAAAGTGTTCTTCTATATTTATCTTTATCAAAGTCATTCTAAAATTCTAAGTATTTTTGAAGCAAAGCTTCAAAGACAGTACGTTCCCAAATAAAATTTGGGAACGATGTCAATTTTAATATCTAACTTCAATAAGGAGGAGCGTGTGTTATTATCTAAAAACGCCCGATGGCGTAAATTTGTAATTCCATTTGTGTTAGTGATGGGGATTAATTTTGGCTATATCCCTGTTACACAAGCGGGAGTGTGTTCTTGGTGGGATGCGCTTTCATTAGGAAAAACTTGTGTTGATAATTTGCTAGCCTATAGATTAGGAGAAAGTCAAGGTAAAGGTTTTGTGCGTGGTGTGAAGCCTGAGTTTAAAAAAATGGTTGATGAGGCTGGTAAACAACTGGCTGATCATGTCACCAATTCTGTTAACTGGAATAAGATTGGACAAAAATTGGGTCAAGGTGCAAGTGACGTGGTATTGAAAGCACTTCAATCCATTAATTGGGAAGAACACGGGCAAAAAATTGGTGCTGGATTACGCAAAGAGTTTGAAGCCACAATGGATAAACTCTTTGATGAAAAAATTAGACCACTGTTGAAAGACATTGATATGGTCTTAGAAAATCGTCTTGAGCAAGCCGATAAAATCGCAGAAGCGCGTTTAAATCAATTGGATAGCATCATTGAAGATAAAGTGAAAAAGATTGATGCCCTTATCCAAGGCACTTTTGACCAATTCAGAGTAACGGTTAACGATACCATTAAAAAGGTGAGAAACGATCTCATTGATTATGCCTTCACACAGGCAACAGAATGGCGTGATGAAAGCATCGAAAAAGTCAGAACCGATGTCATTGATTACGCAACTCATGCCTTTGCAAAAACGACTGATGATGCCATCGCAAAAATCAGAAGTGAATTGATTGAGCATACCTTTAATAAGTTGGAAAAATTACGCCAAGATTTTTCGGCTGATATGGTTAATTTCTTTAAAGGAGCCAGAGAATTAATTGTTCGTTTAGAGTGTGCCGAAGAGAAAACCCGCTTAGATATAGAAACGGCGGTGCGTCAATTGGATAAGTTGGGCGATAAATATGTCAAGGAAGTCAAAAATCTCAACCCTAAAAATTTATTAACTTGGGGAAAGTCAACAACGCCACCAACTTCTTCAAAAACTTCTACTGTTGAAGATTGCTATAAAAAAGCCGGTGTTGATTTGAACAATATCGAATCCGTTGAAGGATTTGAGTATTTAACGAAATATAAGATCAAAAAATGTAAAGTATTGAGTACTTTACACTCAAACACGCCTGTTGAGCGGATTGCCAGTGTTTATTGGGATTTATACAAGTTCGCACAACGGATTGCCTGTTTTCAGGAAAACACGGAGGATTTTGCATGGGATTTGTTAGAATTTAAGGACGAATACCAGTTTTGGAATGCCATGAAATATTATTAAACAATTTTGAACAAGATTGAACGGATTTCTATCTCCTTTTCCAAAATAAATTTTGGACTCCAAACTAACAGTTTAGCGGAGTCCAAAATAAATTTTGGATAATTGATTCAAAATTCTTGATTAAACATGAAAAACACAATTCAATTAGTAAGTTACTTATTATTAGTCAGTATGGTAATATTCCCAAGCTTAAGTGTTGCGGCTTGTGGTAATGCAGCATCCGATGATGTTGTCCCTGATGAATACCTCGCTATTTGTCTAGACGGAGTCGCTCCATTTTCTTTTACGTTAGCTTGTGAAAGACATGATAAATGTTACGATGATTGTCAATATACTCACACTAATCATAAACGATCTTGTGATGAAATATTTCATGGCAATCTGATATCACAATGTCCCACTCGTTATGAATGTATTGTACCAGGAACAATAGCATGTGTTGTTTTGGCACGACTTTATAAATTGGGTGTAGCGATATTTGGACATAGTGCTTATAGAAATGCACAAGAAAAGTGTGTGGACAATTGGTGGGATCATTTTTCGCTTGAGACTATTGATTGGGAGAAAATTGGACAAGAAATGGGGGAGGGTATTAACCAAGAATTATTAAATATGCTTAAATCCATTGATTGGACTCAATATAAACAACAAACTGTGCAAGGATTTAAAACCGAACTCAAAATGGCAATGGATGCTATTTATGAGCAAAAAATCACGCCTTTGTTGGATGATATGAAAATCTTGTTAGAAGTTCGCAAAATGCAATTAACAAATAGGACTGCTGAACATTTAGAGCAGTTTGACAAGATTTTGGAGGCTAAGTTACAAAAAACCGATGATTTGGTGCAAGCAATGTTTAATCAATATCAAGATATTTCTCAACAAACTATTGCGAAAATCAAAACCGATATTTTTGCTTATGCCAGTGGAAAATTTGACAAACTGAGCAAAGAAACCCAACAAAAAATTAAAACCGATATTATTCAATATGCCTCGAATAGTTTTAACCGGGTGACTCATAAGGCTGCATCAAAATTTAAAGCTGACATTATTGATGCAACAAGTCTTCAACTTCAAAAGTTACAAAAAAAATTACAGCAAGATAGCAATGACTTTTTTCTACAGACAAAAGCACTGGCTCATTTAATAGATTGTACGCAAAAAAAGTGGCTTGGAGATATAGATTTCCTATTCAATAGGATGACAAACAATCCAGCAAATTTGAATCAAACGGTATTAAAAGCTTGCTATCAAACACTCAGTTTGGAAAAAACACCAGAATCTTTTGAATACACGACATGGTATAATTTAGATAAATGCTATCACTTGAAGCTTTTAACATCAAAAACAAGGGTAGCAACTTATGCTAACTTGCAAAAACAAGCAGCTAAAATGATTTGCCACTCAAGCGATATGCCTGACATGCCCTCAAATTATTTGTGGGATTGGGTCGAATTTAACCATCATCATCAGTTTTGGTTAAATAATCGGTAGCGAAAAAACTTGACAGGTTTTTAAAACCCGTCAGGTTTATAGACTACCATTGATATTTTTTACTTTTTAGAAAGGAGAACTTATGTCGAAGAAATTTACTTTGGCTCTGATTTTGTTGGTATCAACGTTAGCTGTACCAATAACCTCAGTCGCCGCCAGTGATAATAAAACTGCAATTGATGTTCATCGTCAAGCCATTGAAGAGCTAAGACAAGAACAAGAAGAATTGGAGGCTGTCAGTGAAGCAACCATTAAAAAAGTGGCTGAAATTGACATTGATGCGTTAGTTGCTAAGTACGAATCGGCTTTAGCCAAAACAACGCAGCAAATACGTAGCCAATACGAGACTAAAATCCAACAAATCCAATGGGATCATGCAAAAAGAGAGAAGGCTTATGAAAATAAGTTGAGACAAGCAACTGAATTAGCTGATCGAGCCTTACGGAAAGCTCAACGTCAGGAACGGCAAGTTGAGAAGTTACTGACTAAATTGGGTGCTTATGGTGGGGAAGTTAAGAAGTTGACAGATGCGGTTAGTGTTTCTGAGGATGGAAAGCTTGGAATTTGTACAACAATAATTCCAATAGAGCCGCTGTATGTAAATGAGAGGACTCTGCTTGAAGTCTTCAAAAAACAGCAACAGCAAATTGAAAAGTTAAATGAGAAGCTTGGAATTCCAGGAGCGAAGCTGTATATAGATGGGAATATGAACATTTCTGAAATCTTTGAAAAACAGCATCAGCAAATTGAAAAGTTAAATGAGAAGCTTGGAATTCCAGGAACGATGCTGGATATAATGGGGATGACTCTGCCTGAAGTCCTTGAAAAACGTCATCAGCAAATTGAAATGTTAAAATGCATGGTTAAGCCTTAATGTGAATAATTGAGTACAGCGAATTTTAAAAAACAACAACGAATTTCTACCATTTATTGTTACATTCGTTGTTTTCTTTTTAAATTCGTTGTACTCAACTCCCAGCCTTAACCAAGGGCGTTAATTATTCAGGATTGATTTCTACTTTCATAGAAGCCATCAAAGAACAGCAACAGCAAATTGAAGAGTTAAAAGGCATGGTTAAGCCTTAACATTTACTTTTTTGGTTCCAACGCTCCAGCGTTGGAACTCTTCAAGGACGCTCCAGCGTCCCGTTTAAAATTTAATCATCATCAGTTTTGGTTAAATAATCGGTAGCGAAAAAACTTGACAGGTTTTTAATATCTGTCAGGTTTATATACTACCATTGATATTTTTTACTTTTTAAAAAGGAGAACTTATGTCGAAGAAATTTACTTTGGCTCTGATTTTGTTGGTATCAACGTTAGCTGTACCAATAACCTCAGTCGCCGCTAGTGATAATAAAACTGCAATTGATGTTCATCGTCAAGCCATTGAAGAGCTAAGACAAGAACAAGAAGAATTGCAGGCTGCCAGTAAAGAATTGGAGGCTGTCAGTGAAGCAACCATTAAAAAAGTGGCTGAAATTGACATTGATGCGTTAGTTGCCAAGTACGAATCGGCTTTAGCCAAAACAACGCAGCAAATACGTAGCCAATACGAGACTAAAATCCAACAGATTCAATCGGATCATGCAAAAAGAGAAGCGGCTTATGAAAATAAGCTAAGACAAGCAACTGAATTAGCAGATCGAGCCTTATGGAAATCTCAACGTCAGGAACGGCAAGTTGAGAAGTTACTGAATAAATTGGGTGCTTATGGCGGGAAAGTTGAGAGGTTGGTGGATGCGGTTAGTGTTTCTAGGGGAGGAAATGTTGGTATTGGTACAACAAGTCCAAGAACAAAGCTGGATATAAATGGGGACGTTAAAGTAAAAAACAGTCTTAGTATAACAGGAAGTATATTTCCGCATGTCGAAATAGTAAATTATACCGAACCTGGAGGACAAGAGCCGGTTCTCATTATGAAAAACTATGGTGGAACCTATAAAGTGCCAACAGCAACAAAGAAAACGACTCTCGGAACAATAATTTATGGAGGACACAATGGTGAAGAAGAAGTACAAAGTGCTAGAATAGCTGTACGGAGTACAGGAGATTTTTGGCTCTCTGGTAATTTGCGTTGTAAAAAACAATAGTAAAAACATAATATTATAACTAACGGAAGCAAATAAGGGAATCATGACAGATTTTGATTCTTTGAATTAAACTCAGGCTTCTCCAATTTTTTCGTTCTTCGGATAATAGTGAAAAAGCAATGAAATGCAGACATATAAATGTTTAGTACTTCTTTCAACAGAACCTTTTCTATTTTGATGGAAGATAAATATATGTTTTGCAATCAATTAGTTACAAACCACGCAAATTACCAGAGAGCCAGATTTTTCTCCATGGAATCATCCTGTGAGAATGGATTTTCAGGTAGGCGGTGATACGCCATGTTGTGGTATAACACGTATGTCTATTGATGGAAAAAGTGGCAACGTAGGCATTGGCACAGCAAAACCAAAAGCTAAATTGGATGTTAGCGGAACAACAAAAACCAAAAAACTCCAATTAGGAGAAAAATGGCTTTTGTCTGGAGTTGGTGATGGTCATAAAAATGATGATTGGCTCAGATTAATGAATACCAGTGGAACAAATTACCATGGCGGTTTGGCTGCTGGAAAACTTTATACAACACAAGGAGGTACAGTTCAAGGTTCTGATGTCAAGTTAAAACAAGAGATTGAAACCTTGGATAGTACTTTGGATAAATTACTTTCCTTGCGAGGTGTGCGTTTTAAATGGAAAAACGCTGAACAAAAATCTCACCAAATAGGTGTGATTGCTCAAGAGGTTGAAAAAGTTTTTCCTGAATTGGTAGAAATGGGTCCGGATAATATGAAAGGCGTTAATTATTCAGGATTGATTTCTACTTTCATAGAAGCCATCAAAGAACAGCAACAGCAAATTGAAGAATTAAAAGGCATGGTTAAGCCTTAATGTGAATAGTTGAGTACATAATTGAGTACAGCGAAATTGAGTACAGCGAATTTTAAAAAACAACAACGAATCTTTACAACCATTTGTTGTTACATTCGTTGTTTTCTTTTTAAATTCGTTGTACTCAACACAACTCAATTCAACTATTCATTTAATTCCCAACCTTACTGAAATTTATGCTTCAAGAACAAGCTCAGAGAGAGGAACACAACTTTTTTAGGAAATTTCAATTAATTTTTTAGCTATGACTGATATACAATTAGCGAGCGTAGGCTGGGTTAAAGTAGGGTGGGTAGAAGCGAAGCGGAAACCCACCATTTTTCTCAATTGGTTAATTTATGGTGGCTTGAACAAATCTATCGGGTTTTGAATTGCGTTCTGTTTGATATGAACCCACACCACGGTAGCAAGAAGCATATGATGATTAAAACTTCGTTAAACCCATCACCACTCCCAAAAGCCCCAAGGCACTTAAACTCGACTATCAAGTTTTTAGTTCTTGACTTTTTAAAATTTAATTTAATGCCTGATATTTTAACGATGGAGTAGTATCCAATCGTCCTAAATCTCTCCCACTCATATGTTTTTCAGATGGAATAAGTTGAAAAACTTCTTTAATCATCTTTCCTAATTTTTTAAGTTGTTTACCAGGATTTTTGTCTTTTAATAATGAGGTGATAAATTCTAATAAAGCATCCATTTGGGCGAATCTTTGTAGGCTACCAACAGTATACGCAGGTAATTTATTTTCGATACGGGTTGTTTGTTCAGGGTTTCGGTGTCGACAATGGTCTAGCAATAGACTCAAAATCAGGCCACGGCTTGATCCTTCTTCGTCATATTGTTTGGCCTCACGCCCCCATCCTTCATTTAACTTCCAATCCGAAAAGAAAACTTCTACAAGCCATCTCAAAGAATATGCTTGAATAATATCTTTTGTACGCCAACTAAGATCGCTAGCGACCAAATAACGATAATCCTCTTCATTTTCATATTTGAGTGCAATAACAAACCGTTTGACACCATGTGAATCAACTTTTAATCTGGCACTACTAACGGTAGCCATTATCTTTTCACCACCTCTTATGCAGATGATTTGATTGACACCCTTATTGGTTGAATTAAAGTAATGAGCAACACTTTTTTTATGACCCCTATCCCAAATATTTTGGTTTTTGCTCAATTGACTAATTACCTGAACGCCTCCAAATATTTTAGAAGCATTGTTCATAAACTGACATTCTCCATACAAAGCATCTGCTAAAACGGCCTGAACTCGAAATATGATGATGCTCCTTAAACTTTTGTAATAGAGCTAAAGCGAGTTGTGCTTTGGTTGGATACGAAGGATTGCGTTCTGGTTCAGCGGGTCGATTTTTTTTAGAAATCCCTTCTTTTTTTAAGTTTTCGTCATTCTTTTTCCAGGCACTTAATACCGGATCGGGCATATAAAAAACAAAACCAACCGGAATTGTTATTGCATTCGTTACCAATAACAAAAAAACAATCGTTTGCCCATTGACATAACCACCCGTTTTCTTATCCTTTTGTTTATGTGTCTTATAGATGCGTTTAGTTCTTTTCGCACGACGGTGATCTGTTTCATCAATAACCAAAACGCCGCAAGTTTTCCATGTTTTTTTAGAACATGTTTGACACTTGCTTGAAAAAGAAAAGACCACGCTATTTTTGATTTTCTAAACATCCAAGATAATCTAGCTAGGCTGTATCCACCTAAACTAGCACGCTCAAATTTAGCCCAACAAACCGAATTAACCAACAATATCCCCATCAAACAAAAACCTAACCAAGCGTTCTGCGTTCGTGTTAGGCTAGCACTCGCTTTTAACTCTTTTAAGGCATTATTCAATGATTTGATAAAATATGCTGGTTCACTGATAATCATTGGGCTTAAATCCACTAGTTTGATAAAAAATTATATTTTATCAGAACGACACAAATTTGATCCAGTCAGGTGAATGATATTTTATCTCATTCACAATTAATCTATTTTGTCAAGCAAAAAAAACTTGATAGTCGAGTAAAACTAACAAGGGAGTACAACGAATCTGAAAAGAACACAACGAATAAACCAAGCTTCTGATATTCGCTGTAGTTTTTTCAAATTCGTTGTACTCTTTATTGTTTTGAGAGTAATGCCTGTGTGTGCAGAACAAGATTCCAACACGAAGCTGGGAGTCCATAGTGCAGTAACAGAAGGAGTACAACGAATCTGAAAAGAACACAACGAATACCTATGGTCATGTAACCCTTTTATCTAGGACTACATCAAAAAAGAACCTAGTTAACAATAGTAACTATAGTAATTGACACTTGACTTCAGACTATTCTTCACCTAATTGTTCTTTATTTACAGTCATTTGACGGAGTTTTTTGGTACTGAAATCAAATGTCAACTACCATAGGTCATCAACTCATTT